>CAIXRL010000635.1 GCA_903921835.1 Candidatus Eiseniibacteriota bacterium
GAGAGGCGCCGGGTTTCTGTTTGCCGCGCGGCGGGCGCCGCACGTCAGTGCATGGACTCCGGACCGTCCACCACGCCGCCGGCGGGCACGGGAGCCGTGAAGTCCGACTCCACCACCTGGGCGCCGATGCGGGCGTTGCGTCCCACCTGCAGCCCCTCGGGCAGCCGGGCGCGCTTGCCCACCACGACCAGCCCGCTCGAGAGGTGCTCGGGACACGCGCGGTTGGGCGGCATCTCGTCGCCGTGACCGACGCGCGCCTCGGCCCCGATCGTCGCTTCCTTGTCGACGATCACGCGGTCGAGCACGGCGCCCGGCCCGATGACCGTGTCGTGCATGACGATGCTGTCGCGGACGACCGCGCCCGCCGAAACGACCACGCCCGGGAACAGCACCGAGTTGGTGACCTGCCCCGAGACGACGCAACCGTTCGTGATCATGCTGTGGCTCACGCGCGAACCGAGGCCAAACCGCACCGGCGGACGATCCGCGCTCTGCGTGTGGATGATCCAGCTGGGATCGTGCAGGTCGAGCGGCGGCTTCCCGCTGAGGAACGCGAGGTTCGCCTCGTAGTACGAATCCAGGGTGCCCACGTCCTGCCAGTAGTCCGGAAAGCGGTACGCGAACACGCCTTCGCCGGAGGCGACGAGCCGCGGCAGAAGGTCCTTGCCGAAGTCGTGCGTCGAGCCTGGCGAGGCCGCGTCCTCGACGAGCCAGCGGATGAGCGCATCGCGGTCGAACAGGTAGACGCCCATCGAGGCGAGCCGGCTCGTCACCGGTCCGCGGGGCTTCTCCTTGAACGCGGTGACCCTGCCGTTCGGCTCGGCCTCGAGGATGCCGAACTGGCTGACGTCCTTCTCCGGAACCTCCGTCACCGCGACCGTGAGCATCGCGCGGTTCCTGCGGTGGAACGCGTAGAGAACGTTGTAGTCCATCTTGTAGATGTGATCGCCCGAGAGGATGATCACTTCGTCCACGCGGCGGCGCTTCAGGTGCATCAGGTTCTGGTAGATCGCGTCGGCGGTGCCCTGGTACCAGTCGCTCTGCGCCGCGCCGGGCGCCGGCTGCAGCAGTTGGATGCCACCATGCGTGCGGTCGAGATCCCATGGCCGGCCGATCCCGATGTGCTGGTTCAGCGACGTCGGCCGGTACTGCGTGAGCACGCCGAGATCGAAGATGCCCGAGTTCACGCAGTTGGAGAGCGTGAAGTCGATGATGCGGTACTTGCCGCCGAACGGCACCGCCGGCTTGGCCCGGCGCTCCGAAAGCAGGCACAGCCGGCTGCCGACGCCACCGGCCAGGATGAACGCGTAGCGCCCGCTCATGGCAGCTCCTCGTACCAGCGGCGATTGCCCACCAGCGTTCCCGGGGGCACGACACCGTCCTTGAAGTCCTCGTAGCGGCCGCCCACGCCGATCGACGCGGGCCGCAGCACGCGGCCACCGGGGGGCACCCACGCGTCCTTGCCCACGAGCACGAGCCCCGCGAGCCACTGCAGGTCCGGCGGACCCGGATCCTCGCCCTCGCCGACGACGGCGTTCTCCCCCACCCTGGCGTACTTGTCGAGGATGGCGCGGGTGATCCGCGCGCCGGGCTCGATGATCGTATCCGCCATCAGGATCGAATCCACGATCTCGGCGCCCCTGCCGATGCGCACCCCCGGAAACACGATCGAACGCTGCACGCGGCCGTCGATGCGGCAGCCGTTGGCGACCAGGCTCTGCTCGATCGAAGCGTTGTCCCCCACCACGACGGCAGGGCGCTCCTCGTCGCGCGTGAGGATCGGCCAGCGCGTGTCGTGCAGCTGGAGACGCGGTTCGGGCTGCACCAGCTCGAGGTTGGTGCGGTAGTAGGACGCCACCGTTCCGACGTCCTCCCAGAAGCCGTTGAACTCGTGCGCGTAGACGCGCTCGCCCGCATCGACGAGCGGCCGGAGCACGTCGAGCACCAGGTCCACGGGCCGGCTGCGCAGCATCTCACCCAGGACGTCGAACTCGAACAGATAGATGCCCATCGAGGCATGCGTCGCGGAGCTGCGTTCGGGCTTCTCCTCGAGCGTGCGCACGCGGCCGCCGCGATCGGTCGTGACCATGCCGAAGCGCCGGCTCTGGTCCGCCGGCACGCGCGTCACCGCCAGCGTCACCGACGCGCCGCGCTGCTCGTGCGCCAGGAAGAGCGCGCGATAGTCCATCCGGTAGACGTGGTCTCCCGAGAGCACGAGCACGCGATCGGGCCGGCGCTCCTCGAGGTAGTCCCAGTTCTGCGTGATCGCGTCGGCGGTGCCGCGATACCAGCCCGCGTGCTGCCGCGTCTGGTAGGGCTGCAGGATGACGACGCCGCCCTGGCGGCGGTCGAGGTCCCACGGGCGGCCCGCGCCGATGTGATCGTTGAGCGAGGCCGGCGCGTGCTGCGCGAGCACGCCGACCTGGCCGATGCCCGAATGGCAGCAGTTGCTCAGCGAGAAGTCGATGACGCGGTACTTGCCGCCGAAAGGAAGCGCGCTGACGGCGCGCTCGGCCGAGAGCACACCCAGCCGCTCGCCGCCGCCGCCGGATAGAATGAGCGCCATCACGTTCCGCATCGAGCCCTCTCGCGTCCGCGCCGCGGGATGATTGGGAGTCCGATGCCAGACTACGGAGCAGACCGTGCGCGGTCAAGACGACGAAGCCGCAGCCGGCCGCGTCAGGTTGCCGTCGAGGTCACCAGCTCAGCGAGGCGGAGACCAGGTGCGTGGCGTCCAGACTCTTGTCGTCGGGAAACTGCGGGTCGCTGGCGGCGAAGAAGCGGTTCAGCGATGCCGCGTAGTCCACGCCGAAGTGGCGGTAGCGGACGCCGATGCCGAAGTTGAGGTCCTTGCCGCTCAACCCGCTGCGCAACGCCAGCGTGTTGCGATACCAGTACTCGAGCCCCGTGTGCAGGTCGGCGGTGACGCGACCCATCATGATCTCGCTGTCGAACCTGCGGTTCTCGAAGTTCCAGGCGAGGTCGGTCGCCCACGTGAGCGCGTGCCGTTCCGCCGGAAAGAAGTTCAGCACCGCTCCCGTCGTGAGATTGGGCGAAACGAACTCGCGCACGCCGTCGCTCCAGCTCAGGTACGTGGTGGTGGCGTCGTGCATCACCGCCGACAGCGTGACCGCGTCGCCCGCCATGTACAGCATGCCCGCGTCGATGCCCGCGCCGAACGACGTCACGTGCTGGCCCACGAGCGTGTCGGGAATGCTCTGGCGCACGAACTTGAGGGTGCCGCCGACGCACCAGTGCTTGCTCCGCTGGCGCGCGTACGAAACGCCGACTTCGAGATCGGTGCTGCTCGCCAGGTACAGGTCCTGCGCGGAAAGCAGCAACCGCTCGCCCGGGTCCCAGGTGCCGTTTCCGTTCGTATCGACGAAGTTGCCTCCGTCCTGGGTGGAGGGAATGAGCCCGCCGGGTCGCGGCGTGATCGGAATGTCGGACACGCCGACCCAGGTGGCGGTGAAACCCAGCGCCGCGCGCCTCTCACCCTTTGCCGCGAGCGGCATGACGTAGGCGCCGAAATTGTGCGACACGAGGCTGCCGAACTCCTCGGCGTGCTGCAGGAACGCCTCACGGTAGGGCAGGAAGACCATGCCCGCGGGATTCCAGTACGGCGCCGTGGCGTCGTCGGCAACCGCCGAGAAGGCTCCGCCCATGCCGACGGCTCGCGCCCCCACGGGAATCTTCATGAACTCGCCCGCGTACTTGGTCGCACTCGCCGGTTGGACGAGCAACAGGACGACGACGGCGGCCAGCCAGGCACGGGTGCAGAGCAGCTTCATGCAGGTCCTCGTGGTGTTGCGGTCGGGCGCGCGACACCGCCGGAGCGGCAACACGCGTGCGTCGGACGATCGCGGGCGAGCCTAGCCCGCACTGTTCATGAGCCCGCGGTTCATGAATAGTCTAGGCTAGGAGCGGGCCTTGTCAGATGTCAACCGGCGTGGGCTCGGGCTTCCACTCGGGCAGGCTCGCCTCGCCGAGCGGTTGCGCGATGCGCCATTCACCCCTGCTGCGCACCAGCTCGCTCCCCGATTCGAACATGCGCTCGTCCCTCGATCCCCGTGGCCGGAAGTGAACTTCGTACCGCACCATCACGCGCCCCCCCGTGACCGGCAATGAACGGAACGCCGTCAGCCACAGATCGTCCGTGGGCGGCATGAACCACAGCGCGCCGGGCATCGGCAGGTCGCGTCGACCCGTGATGAAGCAGTCCTGCACCGCATCGGCATCGCCTTCGCGCAGCGCCTCCCAGTAGGTCAACAACGCACTGCTCGGCGTGCGGAAGCGCGGGTCCACCCGGGAGCGCTCACCCTGGCCCAGAAGAGTCAGGCTCGCGAACACGATGGCCAGCACTCCGCGCCAACCGACTCCACCGCGCGCGGACGGCGCCACCGAGCCGGCGTCCGGAACGGTGGCGTCATCTGCTACACCAGCGGGGGCCGGTGGCGTTCCAAGAATATGGAGCACGGCCGGGTGGCCTTGCAGGAGGTCGAGTCGCATGCTCGCAACCGGGAGCGGGAAGGCGCGCTCCCGGCGCCTCGACGCAGTTCAGAAGAAGGTGCGGGCGCACGTCCGCTGCACGCCCTGGAAACTCCCGACCCCGAACGGACGTCGCACGTTTCATTCCGGGCCGATACTGCCGCGACCCAAAGCGATCCAGCACTTCAGGTCCGGTGGCAGCATACGACCCCAAACCGCTCACAGGAAGCTATTTAGGGCGCCGCTTTTCCCTTGCGCCCTGCGCTCCACTGCGACTCGGTGGCGGTGCGGAGGAACCCCCGCCGCGAGGGCCGTTCGGGCGGCCCGACCCAGCCGGACGCAGCCCGGAGGGTGAACCCGCCCGCCGCCCGCCTGCGGACGAACCGCGGGGATCGGACGCGCGACCGGTTCGCGCCGGCTTGACGCGACTCTGCGGCCCGCTCGAGCGAGCGGCAGGGCCGCCCCGGACGGACCGGAACGACCGATCGGCGCGGCTCGGCGCCTCGCTGGGCTCGAAACGCCTCGGTCGCTCGCCCCGCGACGCAGCCTCCGGCCGCTCGCCGCGCGCCATGCCGCCACGACGGTCCTCGCGCGACGGTCGGCTGGGACGTTCAAAGCGCGCGAAGGCGCTCTGACGATCGCCACGCCCGCCCGGCGCCGGACGACCGCTGCGCACGAAACTGCTCGTGCGCTTGCCACGCGCGGAGGGTGCGGGACGCTCGATGCGCGTGAAGCGCGCGGGGCGTTCGCCGCGCGGCGCGGGTGCGGGGCGCTCGCTGCGCGTGAATCGCGCGGGACGTTCGCCACGCGGCGCGGCTGCGGGACGTTCGCTGCGCGTGAAGCGCGCGGGACGTTCGCCACGCGGCGCGGGCGCGGGACGTTCGCTGCGCGTGAAGCGCGCGGGACGTTCGCCACGCGACGCGGGCGCGGGACGCTCGCTGCGCGTGAAGCGCGCGGGGCGTTCGCCGCGCGGCGCGGCTGCGGGACGCTCGCTGCGCGTGAAACGCGCGGGACGTGGCGCACTTGCGGGACGCGCGCGCAGAGTTGCGCGCGGAGTCCCGGCGCGCGGCGCGCGCCCGGGCTTCGGCGGCACGGGACCGGAGAAGTCCGCATCGCCTCGCCGGCCCTCGGGACGCAGCGGCCACACCGACGCGCTGTCGCCGTCGTCCTCGAACTCGCTCGTGAAGCCGCCGCCGGGAACCCAGGTCTCATCGACCTCATTGTCATCGTCTTCCGCCGCCGCCGGTCGCAGTTCACGCTTCGCGGCGTCGGGACGGGCCGGCCCGCCAACTGCGGGGCGTTCCGAAGGCGCGGGACGCGACGTGCGAGGCCCGCCACCGATCGGCTTCGAAGCGGCCTTGTGCAGGCGCTCGACCTCCTGCTCCGACAGCTCGCGGAAAATGCCCTTCGCCATCGGGCCCAGCCGCAATGGTCCGTAACCCACGCGGTGCAGGCCGGTCACGTTGAGTCCCACCTTTTCGCACATACGGCGGACCTGGCGGAAGCGGCCCTCGTGGATCTGCACCTCGATCATGATGGCGTCGAACCCCGGATCGATGCGGCGTGCCTTCGCGGGCGCACTGATCACGCCACGCTCGAACTCGACGCCGCGCTCGAGCCGCGAGAGCTGGGCGCGGGAGGGCTCGGCGTCGAGTCGCACGCGATAGGTCTTGGTGACGCCGTATCGGGGGTGCATCAGCTTGTGCGCCAGCTCGCCGTCGTTGGTGAGCAGCAGCAGTCCGCTCGTGTCGGCGTCCAGGCGCCCGACCGGGTAGACGCGCGCGCCCTTGGGCAGCAGGTGGCGGATCGACGGCCGGCCCTCGGGATCGTCAAGCGTCGTGATGACGCCGACGGGCTTGTTGAGCACGTAGTAGACGAGCCTCTGCTTGCCGGGCGCCCGCTGGCCGTCGACCTCGATGCGATCGACTTCCTCGTCCACGGTGGTCCCGGCCTCGGTCACCACGCGGCCGTTCACGCGCACGCGCCCTTCGGCGATGAGGACGTCACAGGCCCGTCGGGCCGCGATACCGCGGCTGGCCAGCACCTTGTTCAGGCGAATCAACATGCTCACTCCTTCGCGGCGGTCAGCCGCTCGACAAGCGCGTGCTGCGCCGGAAACGCCGTGAGCAGCGCCCCGCGCTCTCCCAGCTCGAAATCCTCGTACTCGAAGCCCGGCGTCACCGTGCACCCGGCCAGCGTGAACGCCACGCCCTCGGCCGGCTCGGCGCCGAACCAGGCCCCGTGTGGAACCACGCATTGCGGCGACTCGCCACGCGCGACATCCCGCCCGAGCGTCAGGCGACGATAGCCTGCTCCCGGCTCCAGCACGTGCAGGTGGAGCGGGCCCCCATCGTACAGGTGCCAGACCTCATCCGCCCGCAGCCGATGGAATCGCGAGTGATCGCCCGCCCGGAGCAGGTAGACGATCGCGGTGCCGAGCGCCCGGGCCCCGGGAAACCGCCCGGGCAGACCCTCGCGCTCCACGGCCTCCGGCGCGCGCCAGGTTTCACGAAAGAAGCCACCTTCAGGGTGCGGGGCCAGCCCGAGCGCGGCGATCCAGTGCGTCGCATCCACGCTCATGAGCCCCTTCGCCTTCCCCTGGGCCTGCTCAGTGGCTGCCGTGCTCGTCAAGGACCGCCGTCGGACGCTCGGAATCCTCCTCGTCCTCCAACGCTTCCTCGTCCTCGTCGTCGTCCTCGTCATCCTCGTACGCGTCGTCGAACTCGTCCTCGTCCTCGTCGTCCTCGAACTCGTCCTCGCCGTCCGCATCGCCGTCACCGTCGTCGCCGGCTTCGTCGTCCGCGGCGGCGGTCTCGAGATCGCCGGCGCCGGCGTGCACGCTGCCGGCCGGCACGTCCTCGCTCGACATGGCC
>CAIXRL010000636.1 GCA_903921835.1 Candidatus Eiseniibacteriota bacterium
CAGCCGTGCCGCTCGCGCCACGCCAGCCACTTCGCCATCTGCTCGGGGTTCGCTCGTCGCATGCCACGCACTCTGACGGACAGCACGACCCGGCGGAAGAGTGGGCGTCAGACGACGGATACAGCGTGTGCTCTTCGCAATACGCATCGAGCGCGTCGTCCCGAAGCACCGCAGGCAAGCAGAAGCAGGTCAGCAGGTCTCAGGGTTCACGCAGATCCGCAACGCGCAGTCCACCGCATCATCGCATCATCTCGCATCAGGAGGATCCCCAATCATGAAGCGGATCGGATACAACAGCCTGGCACTCCTCGCGACGCTCGCGTTCGTTGCCATCGCCTCGACGGCTTTCGCGGCGACGCCGACCCCGAACGGTGTCTATTGCCCGGACCCGTCGTTCCTGCGCATGTGGAACGACTACCCGCAGGCCACCGTCTCGCTGACGAACAACTACCCGAGCCTGGTTCAGTACAACTTCGACTGCCCGTTCGCCCTCACGGGTTGGGCCAACAAGGGTGTGTGGCAGCTTTCGGGTGACGGCGGCGCGTCGAAGCTGCTGTTCCCCAACCTGAGCAACTACACGTACGAAGCCGATGTCACGCTGAGCGGCGTCAGCGTCGGGCACCTCGAGGGCGGTCTGGAAATCTCCCCGTGGTGGAGCGATGACAGTGGCGTGTTCATGTGCAACGTCGGCAGCGGCGAGATCGTGGAGTGGGGCGGTTTCGTTCCCTCCTTCAGCTTCAGCGCTGCGTACAGCATTGCCTACACGCTGGGCGCCCCGATCCACCAGAAGATCCGGTACGTTGCCGGCTCGTCCGAGCCGACCGAGGCCAATCCGGGCACGGTTGAGTACTCGATCGTGTACGGCGGCCTGCCGTACAGCAGTGGCATCATCGCCTGTGGTCCTTCCAACCCGCTCGATCCTCCGCACGGTACCTATGGCCAGCTGGATGGTACCAAGCTGGGTGGCTCGGTCATGGGCGGTCCGATCATGGGCGGCAGCGGGGCCGGCACGCTGGTCGGTACGTTCGGCAACATCGTCTTCACGAACCTCGATGGCCAGCCGAGCGCTGCGCACACCAGCTCGTGGGGCTCGCTCAAGGCCATGTACCGCTAGTTTCCGCACAGCAGCTTGCAGTTCGCGGCGGCCGCCCTTCACGGGGCGGCCGCCGTTCCTACGGTCTCGCGGGGCACGCCGCCCGCCCGTGAGCGAATCCGCGCCGCCGCCGCCGCATCCAAGCCCGCATGCGCACCGAGACCGCGACACTCGCAGGCGGCTGCTACTGGTGCCTCGAGGCTGTCTACGATGCGCTCCAGGGCGTGCAGGGCGTGGTCTCCGGGTTCGCGGGCGGGGACGCCACCGTGACCACGTATCGCGAGGTTTGCGAGGGGCGGAGCGGGCACGCCGAGGTCGTCCAGGTGACGTTCGACCCCGACGTCATCACGTTCGACGACCTGCTCGCCGTGTTCTTCACCCTCCACGATCCCACGACGCTCAATCGCCAGGGCGCGGACGTGGGCACGCAGTACCGCTCCGCGATCTTCTGCCACTCGCCCGAACAGGACGCGGCCGCCCGCGCCGCGGTCGCGGCGCTGGCCGCCGACGGCGTGTGGCCGGACCCCATCGTGACCGAGGTGGCGCCGTTCACGCTCTTCCTGCCCGCCGACGCCGGGCACCAGGGCTACTACCGCCGCAACGCGGCGCAGACCTATTGCAGCAGCGTCATCACCCCCAAGCTGGCCAGGCTGCGCGCACGCTGGGCGCCGCTGCTGCGGCCCGGCGTCGAGGGGCGGACGCCTTGAAGGGGGCGTTCCCGGAACCTCGCGGTCCGGAGCCCCGGCGCATCGAAGCTCGTCGAATGAGATGTGTTCTTGCGTTCCGTCCCCGGCCGCGTGGTACGCTTCCAGCCTCATGAAGCGCACGCGCACCGAGCACCGGACCTGTTGTTGTTGTCGCGGACGAGGCGATCGCCTCCTGTCTGCGGGTCCGTCGCGCGCGACCTGATCGCGCTTCCACGAACTCGAGACCCAAGAGGCAGCCGTCTCCGTACACGCTACGGGCGGCTGCCGAGTCGTTTGGGCGCCCGGGCACCCCTGCAGGCACCCACGTTCGATTCCCACCCGGAGGTCAAGACCCCATGTCCCGCATCCACGACAGCATCCTCGGCACCATCGGCCGCACCCCGCTCATCCGCACGCGGCGCATCCAGCAGGGACTGAAGGCCGACCTCGTCTTCAAGCTCGAGTCGTTCAATCCCATGTCGTCCGTCAAGGACCGCATCGCGCTCGCGATGATCGACGACGCGATCTCGCGCGGCGCGGTCACGCCCGGCGTCACCACGCTGATCGAGCCCACGTCGGGCAACACGGGCATCGGCCTGGCGTTCATCGCCGCCGCGAAGGGCATCCGGATCATCCTCACGATGCCCGAGACCATGTCGGTCGAGCGCCGCAAGATCCTGCTCGCGATGGGCGCGAGGCTCGTGCTCACCGAGGGCCCCAAGGGCATGAAGGGCGCCATCGCGCGCGCCGAGGAGCTGCAGAAGGAGACGCCGGACTCGGTCATCCTCGGACAGTTCGACAACCCCGCGAACCCAAAGGTCCACCGCGAGACCACCGCGGTCGAGATCTGGGACGACACCGACGGCAGGGTGGACGCGTTCGTGTCCGGCGTCGGCACCGGCGGCACGCTCACGGGCGTCGCCGAGGTGCTCAAGGCGCGCAAGCCTTCCGTGCGCGTGATCGCCGTGGAGCCCGCGGACTCGCCGGTGCTCTCCGGCGGCGCGCCGGGGCCGCACAAGATCCAGGGCATCGGCGGTGGTTTCATCCCGAAGGTGCTGCGCACCGACCTGATCGACGAGATCGTGAAGGTCACGAACGACGAGGCGTTCGCCATGGCGCGCCGGCTCTGCCGCGAGGAGGGGCTCATGGTCGGTATCTCCTCGGGCGCCGCGGCGCACGCCGCGGTCCAGCTCGCCTCGCGCGACGAGTACGCGGGCAAGCTGATCGTCGCCGTGCTGCCGAGCCACGGCGAGCGCTACCTGTCCACGCCGCTCTTCGATTTCCCGGAAGACGCTTCCCCAGCGTAGACTCGCCAGCCATGCTCCGACTCGTCGAAGACCTGCGCACCGTGCGGCAGAAGGACCCGGCCGCACGCAACGTACTCGAGATCCTGCTGTGCTATCCGGGGCTGCACGCGCTCTGGTGGCACCGGGTCGCCCACCGCCTCTGGCTGTGGCGCGTCCCGGTGCTGCCGCGCCTGCTGTCCCACCTCGGGCGCTTCTTCACCGGCATCGAGATCCACCCCGGCGCGACCATCGGGCGGCGCGTGTTCATCGATCACGGCATGGGAGTGGTGATCGGCGAGACCGCCGAGGTGGGGGACGACTGCCTGATCTACCAGGGCGTCACGCTGGGCGGCACGTCGCTCAATCCAGGCAAACGCCATCCCACGCTGGAGCCGCACGTGGTCGTGGGCTCGGGCGCCAAGGTGCTCGGCAACATCACGCTCGGCGCGTACTCGCGCGTCGGCTCGGGTTCTGTGGTGATCAAGTCCTCGCCGCCGCACTCGACCATCGTCGGGATTCCCGGCCGCGTGATCGAGGAGAAGCCGGCGGAGGAGCAGCGCCCCGGTCACGAACTCGAGCACAACCGCATGCCCGACCCGACCGCGCGCGCCATCACCGCGCTGCACGAGCAGGTGCAGGGCCTCGCGCGCCAGCTCGCCGAGGTGCGCCAGCGCCCGTCCGAGATCGTGCTGCCGGCGGGCCTCACGCGCGCCGACATCGAGGAGGCGTTCCGCTCCATCCGCGAGGGCGCAGATGACTCGCGCGCCACGGCGCACGACGTGGACGCGGGCGGGGGGATCTAGCGGGCTCCCGGCCACCCGGCATCGGGGGCGGTCGAGGGGTTGGAGAAGCCGACGGGGGACCGCGATGGATCGCGAAGAAGCGCATGCGGGCGGGCGGGTGGCTTTGCGCGGGGCCGAGTGGACTGCGGCGGCGCTGATCCTCGTGGGCGCCGGGCTGCTTCAGTGCGTCGGCATCCGCAAGCCCTTCTTCGCCGACGACTACCTGTTCCTGGAGCAGGTACGCGGCCGATCCCTGCCGGCGGCTCTCCTGAGCGCCGATCCTCTCGGCAACTTCGTGCGCCCGGTCAGCCGGCAGCTCTACTTCTGGATCCTGTCCCGCGCAGGCGGCGAGTCCCCCGTGGTGTTTCACGCGGTGAACCTCGCCATCTTCCTCGCGAGCCTCCTGGCGCTCCATGCCATCGTCCGCCGGATGCTGGGGCGGGTCCCCGCCGCCATGGCGCTGGCGTTCGTCGCGTTTCACTACGCGGCCGACGTGCCCCTGCGCTGGGCCAGCGGGAGCCAGGACCTGCTGGCGGTCCTGTTCGCGACCCTGTGTGTCCAGCTTCAGGCAAAGGGGCGGTGGGTCCTCGCCGCGCTCTCCCTGCTCCTGGCGCTGCTCTCGAAGGAGGTCGTCGCCGGCGCGGCATTCGTGGCCATCATCGCGAGCCACGCGGCGGGCGGGAGCTGGCGCGACGCGCTGCGGCGCGGGACCGGCCTGATCGGCGTCACGGTCGCGTGGGGCGCTTGGTGGCTCTTCTCGATGAGCCGGCGCCCGATGGCGGCTCACGGCCTCGCTCCGGGCGCGGGCAACGCCCTCGCGGCGTTCGTGCACCTGCCCCAGGTGGCGCTCGCGTGTGAGGTCCGCCTCGGCGGCCAGGCGCTGGGGCACTGGTCGGTGCTGGCCGTGCTGCCGGCGGCCCTGGCCGGCGTTGCCGTGTGGCTGGCCGGGCGGGGAGATGGGGACGAAGCCCCGACCAGCGACGGGCGCGCGGGGAAGCCCGGGGCGCAAGCGCTGGGTGTCGGCGGGGCATGGGCGCTCGGCGCCACCGCTCCGCTCGTGCTGGTGGCGCCGATCTGGAGTGCCTACTTCTACCTCTGGGCGCTCTTTGGCGCGGGCATCCTGATCGCGGCCCTGGGACGCCACCTGAACTCCGCGTGGCGGATCGCCCTGGTGGCCGCGCTGGTGTTCTGCTCCGACAATGCCCGCCGACTCGACGAGTTCGCCGCCGTCGGGGGCGCCTGGACGTGGCAGTCGCACGTGGACCGGCACTACGTCGACCGGGCGCTCGGAATCGTCGAGCGCTACCTGCGCGAGTTGCGCGCGGCACGGCCCACGCTGCCGCACCGGAGCACGGTGTTCTTCGCCAACGTGGCCGTGTCGTCCGGCTGGCAGGCCGCCGACGGGCCGCTGCTGCGATGGGCCTACCGGGACTCGAGCCTGCGGTCGTACTTCCGCGGGCAGTTCACCCGGGCGCGCGCGGAGAGGGGACCGCTCTACTTCTTCGCCGTCGAGCACGATTCGCTGAAGGACAGGACGAACGACCCCGCGCTGCTGCGCTCGTTCGCGTTCAGCCTGCTGCTGGCCGAACGGCCGCAGTCGGCCATCGATGCGCTGGAGGTCGCCGACGGGCTCGGGCGCGGCGGTGCCGAGTTTCATTACTGGCGGGGGCTGGCGCGCTGGGCGCTGGCGGACACGCTCGGAGCGAAGCGGGATCTCGGCGAGTGCGGGTTCGTTCCTGCCCGGGGACTTCCTCCCGGCGCCGAGGCGGCGTGGAATGCCGCCGCGCGCGATACGGCTGCGAGGCTCGCGACGCTGATGCGCTTGCGGCAGCGAGCGGCGCTGAACGCCTGGGTGCACGCGCGGCTCGCGGCCAGCCTGCTCGCCATGGGACGGCAGGGCGAGGGCGCGATCGAGGCGTACGCCTACCGCGTGCTGGCGCCGGACGATCCCGATGCCTGGCGCAAGTGGGCCTCCGCCCAGCTCGCGAAGGAGCAGTACGAGCCGGCGCTGGCCTCGCTGACCCGCTACCTGGAGCTGTCCGGGCGGCGCGGGCAGATGGACATGGAGGCGCAGCAGACCGCCGAGTCGCTGCGACGGCTGCTCCATGGCGACGTCGCGCAAATGGCGCGTCGCTGAGACGGAGTGGGCGAGGCCGAACGCCGGGGGGGTAGCCCTGTGCTTGAGCCCGCGAGCACCGGGCCGATATGCTCGCGGGCCGCAGCTGACGCCTGCGGCCCTTCCTCACCGCTGGAGGTCCACGCACCTTGCCGCCGCCCCGCCGTCGCCGCACCCAGGTTCCTCCGAGGGCCGCAGCTCCCGCGCCTGTCGCCGCGCCGGGTGCAGGCGCGTCCCTTGCCGTGGCTGCGCTGGGGCTCGCGGTCTTCCTGCTGCACGCCGCGTGGCTGTGGGCGTTCATGGTGGACGACGCGTTCATCTCGCTGCGCTACGCGCGCAACATCGCCGCGGGGCTGGGGCCCGTGTTCAACGCAGGCGAGCGCGTCGAGGGCTTCTCGAACCCGCTCCTGACCGGCCTGCTGGCGCTGCTCGCGCCCGTGGCCGGCGGCGTGAATGGGTTGCCGCTCGCTGCCCGCGCGTTGGGCGTGCTGGCCGGCGCCGGGGTGGTGGTGCTCGTGGCCCGCATGCCGCTGCGCGGCGGCGCGTGGAGCAACGCCCTGGCCGTGCTCGCGGTGGCGGCGTCCACCAGCTTCGCGCTCTGGTCCGTCGCGGGCCTGGAGACCGTGCCGTACTCGCTGCTCATCGTCGCGGGTCTGGCGGGGACGCTGGCGCCGCCCCGGCGCGCGGCGGGCCAGCTCGGGAGCGGCGCGCTGCTCGCCGCGATCGCGCTCTCGCGCCCCGAGGGTCCGCTGGTGGCGGCGGCCCTCGCCTTCGTGCAGCTGCGCAATCCGGCGACCCGCGGCGACCGCGCCGGCCGTGTGCGGATGCTGTTCGCCGCGCTCGTTCCGGTGCTCGCGTACGTCGTGTTCCGGCGGGCGTGGTATGGCCAGTGGGTGCCCAACACGTACTTCGCGAAGCACGTCCCGCTCGCGGTGGCCGTGCCCCGGGGCCTCGGGTACCTCGGGAGCTTCCTGGCGCAGCACGCGCGCGGCGTGGTGTTCGCGCCGGCGTTGCTCGCGCTCGCGCCCTCGCGGCGCAGCCGCGCGACCACGATCGCGCTCACCGTGCTCGCGGTCTACCTCCCGGCCGTGGTGCTGGTCGGGGGCGACTGGATGGACCAGCATCGCTTCATCGCGCCCGTCGTGCCGCTGCTCGCGCTGCCGCTCGCCGAGGGCGGGTGGGCGCTGGCGGAGCGCCTCAAGCGCGCCGCGCTGCCGGCCGGGGCCGGGCGGTTCGCGGGCCTCGTGGTCGCGGCCGTCGCGGCGATCGCGCTGCTGCTTCCCGAGCTCGCGGCGTCCGCGCAGGAGCGCGGGCGTTTCTGGGCGAACGCGCATCCCTACTACGACACCATGGGCCGCGTGGTCGCGAGCGTCGCGGATCCCGGCTGGACGGTCGCGGCGGGGGACATCGGCGCGATCGGGTGGTACGGGCGCGTGCGCGTGCTGGACCTGCTCGGGCTCGTCAACCCGGACATCGCCCATGGCCGCTCCTGGGATGCCGCGCAAGTCTGTGCGCAACGGCCCGAACTGGTCGTGCTCCACTACGACGATCGTCCACGGTCGAACTCGCGATGGCGGCGGCTGCCCATCACGGCATTCGAGAAGTTCTGGGTCGTTCCCCGCGCCCCGTTTCCGCTGCCGGGGTCGCTCCGCGTCCGCGCCGATGTACGCGACACGGTCGAGGCGCGACTGGCGCGGCTGCCGGTCTCGCTTCGCCGCTCGCTGGCGGGCGTCGATGCGCTGCTGCGGAGGCGGCAGCCGGACGGGTTGCCGCTGCCTTCCTGAGAGGGGATCCATCCGGAAGGGAGCGGCGCGCGATCGACCTTGGCGCCGAATCGGGCCCAAGTCGTCGCGGCGGGCGAGTGGTTCGTCGCCGGCGCGTCCGTGCGCGAGGCGTGCCCGCGAGAGGCATGTTGTCGCGCTCTCGCGCGTCGTCCCCGCGCGGCGCTGCGTGGTGAGACGTGCGGCCCTCGTGCGGGCGCCGAGTATGAGCGCGGCATGAAACGTGGCGCTTCCGACTCTGGTGTGGCCAGAAGCACCGGTCTTTCCTGGCCGGGAAGCGCTCCCGCAGGCGCCAATCACTGGTGGGCCTGGGTGAATGGGGGAAGCGGCACCCGGCCGCGGCCGGGCCGTCCCAACCGGGCGATTCATGAACCGCGAGCCGAGAGCGCGAGATGAGCGTCAGACGCAAGAAACTCGACCGGCCGCGCCGCAGTCGTGTTGGAGACTCGATGAGGACAGCGACCGGTCGAGCTTCGCGGCGGATGGGGCGCAGATCGCGCTCGCAGGCCGCGGGCTCATGATTCGTCCGGGTCAACGCAGCAGCACGATCCGGGCGATCCCCTCCCCGAAGCCCGCGCGCACGCGGACCAGGTAGACGCCGCGCGGGGATTCGGCGCCATCGTCGTCGCGGCCGTTCCAGCGCAGGCTCTGCTCGCCCGCGGGCAACACGCGCCCGGCCGACAGCGCGCAGACGCGCCGGCCGGCGACGTCGAAGACCTCGGCGTCCACGCGCCCGGCCGCCGGCAGCGCGAATCGCACTTGAACGCTTCCGTGCGCCGGACTCGGCCACGCGGGCAGGATCGCGAAGCGGGCCGGTGGCGCGCCGGGTCCAACGCCCACCACGGCGCCGCCCGTGTTGCGCAGCACCGAGACCGCGGCCGCGCCATTGGCGGCGACCACGAGGTCGGGCCGGCCGTCGCCGTTCAGGTCGCCGGCCGCAAGAGCGGCCGCCTGCAGGCCGACGCCGTAGTCGTTCTTGAGGTAGAACGTGCCGTCGCCGTGCCCGCGCAGGAACGACACGGTGCTGGTGGTGTAGTTCGAGACCGCGAGGTCGAGCTTGCCGTCCCGGTCGAGGTCCGCGATCGCCACGCCGCGCGCGCCGGCGCCCGCGCCGTAGTCCACGTGGGCCGCGAGCGTGCCGGTGCCGGTGCCGAGCAGCACGGAGACCGTGCCCGCGGTGTAGTTGGCGGTCACCACGTCGAGCTTGCCGTCGCCGTTGAGGTCGGCGATCGCCACGGCCTCGGGCAGTGAGCCCGTGGTGTACTCCACGTGCGCCGCGAACGCGCCGGCTCCCAGGCCGAGCAGCACCGACACCGAGTTGCCCGTCCCGTCGGCGACGATGAGGTCGGGCTTCGCGTCGCCATTCAGGTCGCCCACCGCGACCGCGTAGGGGTAGCCGCCCACGGCGACATCCACCTTCGCGGCGAACGTGCCGTCGCCGTTGCCGTGCAGCAGCGAGACGGTCGAGGCCGAGTAGTTGACCACGGCGAGGTCAGGCTTGCCGTCGCCGTCGAGGTCGGCGATCGCCACGCCGTAGGGCGCCGTGCCCGTGGCGTAGTCCACGTCCGGGGCGAACGCCCCGCCGCCCAGGCCCAGGTACACCATCGCAAAGTTGTTCGTCTGGCTGACCACCACCAGGTCGGGCCTGCCGTCCGCGTTCAGGTCGCCGCAGGCGAGCGCGCGGGGCTGGAGCCAGGTCACGTAGTCCGTGCGGGTGCCGAGCGACGCGTCGCCGTTGCCCGGCAGGACGCTGAGACGTCCCGAACCGTAATCCGGCACCGCGGCGTCGAGCTTGCCGTCGGCGCCGAAGTCCGCGAGCACGACCGCGTATGGGTTGGTCAGCGTCGCGTAGTCCTGGCGCGCGAGGAAGCTGCCGTTGCCCAGCGACGGGAACATCCAGACGGTGCCGTCGGTACGGTTGGCCACGACGAGGTCGGTGTGGCCGTCGAGGTTCAGGTCGCCGAACGCCGCGCACTGCGGGTTGAGCCCGGCCGCGTAGTCGGACCGCACGCTGAACGTGCCGGAGCCGAGGTTGTAGAGCACCGACGCGGTCGCGCCGTCGTAGTTGGCGACCGCGAGGTCGAGCCTGCCGTCGCCGTTGACGTCCGCAAGCGCGACCGAGCGCGGCCCGGGACCGGTGGGGTAGTTCACCGTGGCCGCGAACGAGCCCGTGCCCGTCCCCATGAGCACCGAGACCGTGGCGGGCGTGTAGTTCGCCGCCACGATGTCGAGCTTGCCGTCGCCGTTGACGTCGCCCACGGTCACCGCGGTGCAGCCGGCGCCGGTGGTGAAGTCGGTCTTCGCGCCGAACGTGCCGGTGCCGGAGTTGAGCAGCACCGAGACCGTGCTGTCGCTCGTGTTGGCGGTGACGATGTCGGGCTTGCCGCTGCCGTCGAGGTCGCCCACCGCGATGGCCGTCGGGTGGCTGCCGGTGATGTAGTCCAGCTTCGCGGCGAGCGTGCCCGTGCCGCTGCCGATCAGCACCGAGACGGTGCTCGAGAGCAGGTTCACCACCATCACGTCCGGCTTGCCGTCGCCGTTCACGTCGGCGACCGCGACGCCGGCAGGGTTCGAGCCCGTGGCGTAGTCGACCTTGGCCGCGAACGCGCCGCCCCCGGTGCCCAGCAGGACGGAGACCGTGTTGCTGCCGCGGTTCGCCACCACCAGGTCGGGCTTGCCGTCGGCGTTCAGGTCGGCGACCGCGATGGAGATGGGATAGACGCCGGTGACGTAGTCCACGCGCGGGGCGAGCGTGCCGTCGCTGAGTCCCAGGAATACCGTAACGCGCGCGCCGGTATACCCGGTCACGATCAGGTCGGGGCGCCCGTCGGCGTTCACGTCGGCGACGACGACCGAGTACGGGCTCGACCCCGTGTCGTACGACTGCGCGGCGGCGAACAACTGGGCCGCATGGGCCGCCCGCGGCGACAGGCTCGTGTAGACCAGCAGAAGTGAGAGGACCAGCGTGCAAAGCTGTCGCAGCAGCTCCCGCGTGGAAGCGGAAACCGAACGCGTACCGAGGATCATGGCGGCCTCCGGAGCGCCCGGCTGCGTGCCACCGCTGTGCCCCTTCCGGGGCGGGCCGGGCGAACGATCCTGCGAATCCTCGAGCCTGGCTTTCACGCCTCCGGATTCGCGGGACCGGAGGAAGAGTGTATCACCACGGCCGGGCGTGCAGGGGGAGGAGCACCGGCGAGTGCCGGGCACGTGGAGCCGAACCTCAGGCCGCCCTTCCCACGACCAGCACGCAGCAGGTTTCGTTTGCGGGAATGGCCTTACGGACGAGAAGCGCCAGGAGGCGCGGGCAAGGGTGGCCGAGAAGCGAGATGTCGCGCTGGCGCACAAGGCGGAGCAGGGCGCATCAGGCCGCGGCCGCCTGCGAAAGAAACCGTGCCCTGGGGCGCGGCGCCGGCACCGGGCTTCGAGGCCTGGGGAGCCAGGGCACCGGCTCAACGCCACGGGCCGCCGGATTTCCCCGCCGGCCCGTAGCGGCTTCAGCGTGAGCGCCCCGCCTACATCCCCAGGATATGCCAGCCCGCGTCCACGTACAGCGTGGTGCCCGTGATGCCGCTGGCGAGGTCGGAGAGCAGGAACAGGCCTGCGGTGCCGACCTCTTCCTTGGTGATGTTGCGCTCCAGCGGCGCGGCGCCGCCGTGTTCCTTGAGCATCTCGGTGAAGCCGTGGATACCGCGCGCGGCCAGCGTGCTCACGGGGCCGGCGGAGAGGGCGTTGACGCGGATGCCCCTGGCGCCCAGCTCGTAGG
>CAIXRL010000637.1 GCA_903921835.1 Candidatus Eiseniibacteriota bacterium
GCCAACGTGGTCAACAACTACATCGCCGAGCCGCTGCGCATGTACTCGACCTGCCCCATCACGGACGGCTCCGCGGCGGTGATCCTGGTCAACATGGACTCGGCCAAGGCGAAGCTCTTCAAGCAGAAGTCCATCCGCATCGCCGGCATCGCGTCGGCGACGGACACGCACTGCGTGCACAACCGCAAGGATCCGCTCGTCCTGGACGCCGTCCGCATGTCCGCGGAGAAGGCGTACAAGATGGCGGGCGTCGGTCCGAAGGACATCTCGGTGGCCGAGCTGCACGACGCGTTCGTGATCTTCGAGCTGCTCAACAGCGAAGAGGTCGGTTTCTTCGAGCGCGGCACGTCGTTCCTCGGCGTGCGCAAGGGCGAGACGGAGATCGGCGGCCGCATCCCGATCAACACCTCGGGCGGCCTCAAGGCCAAGGGGCACCCCGTGGGCGCCACGGGCGTGTCGCAGGTCTTCGAGCTCTGCCGCCAGCTGCGCGGCGAGGCCGAGGAGGGACGCCAGGTCAAGGACCCCAGGTACGGCATGGCGGTCAACTTCGGCGGCTTCGGCAACAACGTCGTCACCACCATCCTGGCGAAGGACTGAGGCCCAGCATGACGATCGATTTCAGCGCGTACGGTGAGCCGACGCTCACCATCAACGGCTTCAAGTGCCTCAAGTGCGGGGCGATCTACTACCCCGCGCCCATGGTGTGCGCCAGGTGCGACGGCCACCGCGACCCGGTGACCGGCAAGCACTGGGAGGAGTTTGCACTCGAAGGGCCCTGCACTCTGCTGACGTGGACGCGGGTGTGGAACCTGCCCGAGGGCTTCAACAGGAAGTTCATGATGTTCGGCATGGTCGAGTTCCCCAACGGCCTGCGTGCGTCGGGGCGGCTCGAGTGCGACGGCGATCCGGTGATCGGGAGCAGGGTGACGGCCAGGGTGGAAGAGGCCGACGAGCGTCCCGGGCAGCCGGTCAAGGTGTTCATCTTCAGTTAGCGCGACCTGTTCATGAACCGCGAGACGAGAGTGTGAGAGGGGCGTCAGCCGGATGGCGCGCAGCTCGCGCTCGCAGGCCGCGGGCTCATGAAGAGGCCGCGCTAGAGCGTGAGGCAATGGCCGAGCACAACCTGAGCCGGGAGGTTTCCGACTCCCTGAGCGAACGCATCCTGAGTCTCGCGTATCCGCCGGGCCACCGGCTGACGGAGGAGGCGCTGTGCGCCGAATTCAAGGTCAGCCGGAGCCCGGTGCGCGAGGCGCTCGGGATGCTGGTGGAAAACGGGCTCATCGACAAGAAGGCCCGGCACGGGTACTCGGTCCGTCGTCTCGACCTGCAGGAGATCAACGAGCTCTACGACGTGCGGCTCGTGCTGGAGCTGGCCGTCATCGAGCGCGTGTGTGAGAAGGGCATGGACCCGGTCGAGATCACGCGCCTGGAGGAGTACTGGCGCGCGCTCCACGACCAGTTGCCGCGGATGGCCGAGCATCTCGCGGACTCCGACGAGGAGTTCCACGAGATCCTCGCCAGCGCCGCGGGGAACCGCGCGCTGCGGCAGATGCTCGACTACGTGGACAAGCGCATCCACTTCGTGCGGCTGGCGGACATCATCAATCCCGACCGGCTGAGGACGACCTGCCTCGATCACCTGGCGATCCTGCGGGCCGTCCGGGAGCGCGATCCGGCCCTGGGCGCCGAGGCGGTGAGGCGGAACATCGAGTGGGGGCGCAAGAACGTCGAGGCCGCGCTCAAGGACGCGCTGATCCGTGCCTATCGCATCCAGTAGCACGATGCGGCGCTCCGCGATCACGCTTGGCTCCGAGGTGCCCGCAGGGGCGTTCGAGTTTCGCGTGCACAGCGTGTTCGCTTCGGCGATGAACCTCACCGTGAAGGGACGGCGCGCTCTCGTGACGCTCGTGGGCGCCGGCGCGGATGGGCTGCCGCAGGGAATCCGGCTGGCGACGCACGAGCGCTTCGAGGACTGGCCCGCGCCGGCCGGGACGCGCGGACGGCGCGCCGGCGGCACGCTCGTGTTCGATGGCGCCGACGGCTGGGAGCCGGTCACCATCGACCTCGCGGCTGCACGCGTCGCCACGCGCCGCGCTCCGCCGCGCATCGACCCTGGCGCGGAGCACACGCGCGAGGCGTGGGCGGTGTGCGCGTCTCGTCTCGATCGGCTCCAGGTGGAGAAGGACGCGGACCTCCGGCTCGCGGCGCTGTGCGGCACGTCCCCGCCGCCGACCACGCTCGGCGGGAAGCTGGCCGGCGCGGCCCGCGAACTCGGGGAGACGGTGCGCGCCGGTGACGCTGCCGCTGCGGGCCGGGCCGCCGCGCGCGTGGTGGGCCTGGGCACGGGGCTGACGCCGAGCGGCGACGACTTTCTGTGCGGGCTGCTCGCCGCGCTCTGGTGCACGAGCCGGGAGGGCGGAGCGGACCGGCACTTCGTGGTCGAGTGGGGTGCGGCGCTCGTGGGGCTGCTCGATTCGACCAACGCGATCAGCGCGACCTGCCTGGAGTGCGCGATCGCGGGCTGCTTCCCGGGAACGGTTTCCGCGCTGGCGGCGGAGTTCGCGCTCAGCCACGCGGGCCACGCACACGATGGCCCGCGCCGGGCGCTGGACGGTTTGTGCGTGGTGGGTCACAGTTCAGGGGTAGATACTGCGACGGGATTCCTGTTCGGGCTTCGGCTCCGGACCGCTGACGAGAGGACGGGGAGATGAGGCGATATGCTCCACAACTTTGAATACCATGCGCCGAGAAAGCGCGCCGACCTGCTCGGGCTGCTCGCCGACAACGGCGGCGCGGCCAGCCTGCTGGCGGGAGGCACCGACCTGCTCGTCAACGTCCGGGGCGGCAACGACCGGCCGGCACTGGTCGTCGACGTGAAACGCGTCGAGGGCTACGACGCGATCTCGTGGAGCGACGCGGACGGGCTCGTGATCCGGCCCGCCACGACCATCAACGACATCCTGCGCCACCCGAAGATCCGGGCCAGCTATCCGCTGCTCGTCTCGTGCGCGCACGACCTGGCGTCCTACCAGATTCGCAATCGCGCCACGGTCATCGGCAACATCGTCAACGCCTCGCCGTGCTCCGACATGGCGCCGGCGCTGCTGTGCCTGGACGCGCGCGCGGTGATCGCCTCCACGAAGGGTGAGCGCGAGATCCCGATGCGCGAGTTCTTCACCGGCGTCAAGCGCACCGTGCTCGCGCCCGACGAGATTCTCGAGCGTGTCGTGGTGCCGGCGGCGTCCGCGGGCGCCCGCGGACGCTACGCCAAGCACAAGCGCATCAGCGGGCACGACCTCGGCATCGTCGGCGTGGCCGTTCACAAGCTGGGCGGCGCGTTGCGGCTGGCGATCAGCTCCGCGGCGCCGACCCCCGTGCTCGTGGACCGGCTCGAGGAGTCCGCATCCGCCGACACGGTCGCCGCCGCGGTTCGCGAGGCCATCAGCCCCATCAGCGACCTGCGCTGCACGAAGGAGTA
>CAIXRL010000638.1 GCA_903921835.1 Candidatus Eiseniibacteriota bacterium
CCGCGGCGGCGGCGCCCGCAGGCTCCTCGGCCTTCTTCTTGCCGGAGCTGCTCAGAGGCTGGCTCTGCTTGCAGCCGTCGCGGTAGAGCGCGACCGCCTTGAGCCCGAGCCTCCACGACTCGGTGTAGGTGTTCTCGACGTCCTCGACGGTCGCCTCGTTCGGCAGGTTCACCGTCTTGCTGATGGCGCCGGAGATGAACGGCTGCACCGCCGCCATCATGCGGATGTGGCCCATGGGCTGGATGAACCGCGTGCCGCGCATGCCGCAGCGATTGGCGCAGTCGAACACCGCGAGGTGCTCCGGCTTCAGGCCGGGCGCGCCCTCGACGCACTGCGTGCCGCAGACGTGGAGGTTCGCCTCCTCGATCTGCGCGTCGCTGAAGCCGAGGAAGGGCAGCACGCTGAAGCCCGGCTTCTCGCGCCCGGCCATCGCCACGCCGAGCCGCGTGAGCGTGTCGTCGCTGACGATGCCGCGACCGAACGCCTGGCGGATGTCGAGCACGTTGGGCAGCACGCGCTCGACCGCCTCGATCTCGGGATCGCGCAGGCCCTTGTCGTGCAGGCTCGAAGCGTTGACGTGCGGCGCGCCGGCAAGCGTGCCGCAGCCCACGGCGTAGCGGATGATGCGCTCGGCGGCGTTGCGGTCGTAGCCCAGGCGCGCGAGCGCCAGCGGCACCGACTGGTTCACGATCTTGAAGTAGCCGCCGCCCGCGAGCTTCTTGAACTTGACCAGCGAGAAGTCGGGCTCGACGCCGGTCGTGTCGCAGTCCATGAGCAGCCCGATGGTGCCGGTCGGGGCGAGCACGGTCGCCTGCGCGTTGCGGTAGCCGTGCAGGCTGCCGAACGCCACGGCCCGCCCCCACGCCTCGATGGCCGCCGTGCGCAGCTCGCGCGGGGCGAGTGCCGGGTCGATGGCGCGCGCGGCCTCGCGGTGCTGGCGCATCACGCCCATCATGCTCTCGGCGTTCCGGGCGTGGCCGCGGAAGGCGCCCTTGCTGGCCGCGATCTCGGCCGACAGCGCGTACGCCTCGCCGGTCATCAGCGCCGTGATGCTGGCCGAGCAGGCGCGCGCCGCATCGCTGTCGTACGGCAGACCCTCGACCATCAGCAGCGTGCCGAGGTTGGCGTAGCCCAGCCCGAGCGGACGGTAGTCCTCGCTGTTGCGGGCGATCTTCTCGGTCGGGTAGGAGGCGAAGCTGACGAGAATGTCCTGCGCGAGGAAGAAGACGCGGTTGGCGTGGCGGTAGCCCTCGATGTCGAACGCGCCGTTCTCACCGCGGAACTTCATGAGGTTGATGGACGCCAGGTTGCATGCGGTGTCGTCCAGGAACATGAACTCGGAGCAGTTGTGCACCAGCATTCCGTTTGCGACGAAATGGCGGGTCACGGGCTCCGTGAGGTCGAAGACGGCTTCTTCGCCGACCGGTTCGATCGTCGCGATCGCATCGGTGAGTTCGTCGAGGTAGGCCTCGAAGGAATCATTGATATCCGCGAGCGCGGCGGCCTTGGGACTCGCAGGGTCGAAGCCGATTTCGCGTTCGAAGACGAGCCGGGAGGAACGCGAGATGCGCAGCGAGTGCATCTCGGTCACCGGGTAAACCCGCCGCCCACCCTTGCCGTCGGGGAGCACGGCCTCCGTGGCGCCCCCGCGGCGGTCCTGGTAGAGCTTCGCCTTGATCCCGAACCCGAGGAGCATCAGCTGCACCTGGCGCAGGAGCTCCATCGAGCTGGAATCGAGCGAGACGTACTGGGACTTGTCGCCGCAGTTCGCGACGGTTCCATCCGCGGTGAACAACCCGCGCAGCACGGCGGCGAGCGATGGGCGATCCAACTCGAATGCCGCGGGCGTGAAACACTTGCCCTGGCTGCCGCGATCGAGAACGGCAAACTCCTTGAAGATGTCCACGACCGGGCGCGAACCGAAAGCCAGCCGGGCCACGGATCCTCCCGCGCTGTCGGGCGTCACGTGGACATCGTCCGGGCGGCCGCTGATGCCGGCCGCGCGCAGCGATTGCTTGGCTTCGTTGAGCGTGCCCGCGACGGCCTCGAGCACGGCAGCTTCCTCGCTCGCCATCGTGAGGACGACCGTTTCCTGGATCCGTTTCGTCTCGTGCACGCGAACGAGGCACCCGTCGCCGACCGCCAGGCCGATCGCCAGACCGAGGCGCTTGCCCAGCGCGCGCCGCCCGAACCCGGGGCCCTGCAGCGCGACGTGCTCGCCCGGGAGGAGGCCGCTGACGGCCACGTCGCCTCGCTCCAGGGTCCACACCTTGTGGTCGGCCGTGATGCGAAGCTCGAACCCGGACTTCGTGCGCAGGGAGAATACGGGCTTGCGTCCCGTCGGGAAGATGTCGGTCACCCGGTGGGGCTGGCCGTCGGCGCCGATCACCCGAACCGACTTGCCGACGAGCGAGTCGATTCGCTGCCAGCCCTCGGAAGTGGCCACGAGCGTATCGCCCGTCACGCACGGATTGCTGGCGTGGATGCGGTCGGTGGCCTTGCACGTGTGCCACTTCTGGATCGTGTCGTCGTACTGGATTCCCGGATCCGCGCAGCCCCACGCGGCCTCGGCGATGGTGCGCCAGAGCGCCCGCGCCGGCAGCGTCTCGTGGACCTCGCCCGTGGTGCGCTTCGTGGTCTGCCAGTCGGTGCCCGCGGCGACCGCTTCCAGGAAGCGGTCCGGCACGCGCACGGAGTTGTTCGAGTTCTGGCCCGAAACGGTGGCATAGGCCTCGCCGTTGAAGTCCGCGGAATATCCGGCCGCGACCAGCGCCGCGACCTTCCTCTCCTCGCGGATCTTCCACTGCACGAACTCCACGATCTCGGGATGGTCCATGTCCAGCACCACCATCTTGGCCGCGCGCCGCGTCGTGCCGCCCGACTTGGTGGCGCCGGCGCCGCGGTCGAGCACCTCGAGGAAGCTCATCAGGCCCGATGACGTACCGCCGCCCGAGAGGTGCTCGGTCTTGCCGCGCAGCCGGGAGAAGTTGGTGCCCGTTCCGGAGCCGAACTTGAAGACGCGCGCCTCGTTCTTCACCAGCTCGAAGATGGACATGAGGTCGTCGCCGACCGACTGGATGAAGCACGCCGAGACCTGCGGGCGGGAGTAGCTGTCCCGGGTCATCTCGGCCTGGCCGGTCTGCAGGTTCACGGCGAAGCTGCCGCCCGAGCCGGTGATGCCGTACTCGTGGTGCAGGCCGCAGTTGAACCACACCGGCGAGTTGAACGCGCCGACCTGGTGCACGAGCATGTACGAGAGTTCGGCCTCGAATGCCCCGGCGTCATCTGCCGAGGCGAAGTAGCCGCCCTGTTGTTCCCCTGCAGCGCGAACCGTGCGCGCGAGGCGGTGGACGACCTGGCGCACGCTGACCTCGTGCCCGGGGTCGCCCGGAAGGCCCGCCTTGCGGAAGTACTTGCTCACCACGATGTCGGTGGCGAGCTGCGACCACGAGGCCGGCACCTCCACGTCGTCCATCTCGAAGACGACGGAGCCATCCGGGTTGGCGATCACCGTGCGCCGCCTGTCCCACTTCACCTCGTCGAGCGGATCCACGCCCGGGCGGGTGAAGTGGCGCGGCACGAGGAGACCGGCACCCGTTGGCCCACTGTGGGAGGGAGCTTCGGTGGTCGGGGCCTCCGGGACAAGGGGATTGGACATGATAGGACCCTCCTGGTCCTGGTGAACGAAGTGCGGGACCTGCTTCCCTGGCGATTGGTCCGGCCGAGAGGGCGCCGGGGCCCGGGGGGCCGCGCTGACGCCGTCTTGGATGGACGGAGAATCGGGAGAGGCGTTCGTTCGAACAGTCTGCTGGTGAACCTGCGTGAGGAGTGAACTCGCGAATCGCAGAGGAGTCGGCTCGCGACTGCGCGGGATTGGTTTATAGCACCCCCGACGCCCACCACTTCAAGATGGAAGATTGATGCGGATAATATGACGAATTTTTCGCTGGACACGCGCGGGCCGCCCGCAGCGCGAGCGCGACGCGGGTACGAGCGCGGGGCGCATCTGGAGAACGCTCGTGGCGCAGGAAACGAGCCGCGCTCGCGAAGGCGTCGCGAGCGCGGCTCGTTCAACCCGTGCGTCCCTCGCGCACGTGCTTCAGGCGTGCGTCAGGGCGTGACCGCGATCCTGCGCACGAGCGTGCGCCCGCCCGCATCGAGCCGCGCGAAGTAGAGCCCCGCGCCCACGATGCGGCCGCCGGCGTCGCGCACGTCCCAGGTCGCAGCGTGCTCGCCCGCCTCCTGCGTGCCGCTCGCCAGCGTGCGTACGAGCCGTCCCGCGGCGTCGTACACGTCGAGCGAGACGTTCGCGGCCGCGGGCAGCGAGAAGCGCAGCGTTGTGCCGTGCGCCGCCGGGTTCGGCGACGCGGGCGCCAGGGCGAGCTCGCGAATCGCGGGGCCGTCGCCGACGCCCGTAATGCCGGCCGGCGTGAGCGTGGCGACCCGCGACTCGTTGCCGTGCACGTCCACCGCGGTGAGCTTGTACGTGTAGGTCGCGCTGGCGGCGTCGGCGTAGCCGGTGTCGGACAGCGCGGCGACGAGCGTCGCCGCCGACGGCGTGAACGCGCCGATCCCGCGGTAGAGCCGGTAGCCCGCGAGGTCGGCCTCGGGGTTCGGGTTCCAGTGCAGGTGCGCGGTGCCCGTGGCGTAGTTGGCCATGAAGGGTGCGGGTGTGACCGGGGGGACGTTATCCACGGAGTAGCCGCTGTCCGGTGGGCTGTTCCAGATGCCGTAGTTCGTGTACGTCTGCAGCATGAACAGCGTCTTCGGGTTGCCGGCACCGATCGAGTCGCCGGTCGTGGCGGCGACGGTCGAGTAGCCCGACAGGCCGCGACCCTGGATGGCCGCGAGGTACTCCCAGTAGTACGTGGTGGCGCCGAACGCCGTGCGGGCGAAGTCGCCCGGGCGCAGCAACGGGTCGGACGCCTCGTGCAGCCGCGCTCCGCCCGCGATCGCCTGCGCCGCCGCCCGCGCGGGCGCCTGGCGGAACAGGTTGTAGCTCAGCGACAGGCTGTAGGGCGGCAGGTCGAGGTAGCTGGCGTCCCACGTCACGCGCACCAGCCCGCCGTTGTCGTTGGGCACGTCCTTGATTCCCGCGAGCAGCCCCTGCGGCGAGCCCAGGAAGCCCTCGCGCACGACATGCTGGGCATAGATGTCGTACGAGGTGCCGCTGCGATAGTCGTACCAGGCGAAGATCGCGCCGCCGCCGCCGTCGGGCGCGATCACCAGTGCGCTCTGGGCGAGCGGCGCCGAGCACACGGCCCGTCCGTCCGTGGCCCAGAAGGCGTCCACGGCGCCGGCTGCGGAGACGTGCTGCGCGTAGATGTCGTTGTAGACCCCGTTTCGCATGTCGAGCCAGGCGACGATTGCGCCCCCGCAGCCGTCCGCGACGGCCACCGGAGCCGTCTGGTCGTTCGCGGCCGTGCACAGCGCGCGACCGTCGGTGGGCCAGGTGGCGTCCACGATGCCGAGCGCGGAGACGTGCTGCGCGTAGATGTCGTAGAAGCTGCCGCCGCGGAAGTCCTGCCAGGCGATGATCGCGCCGTCGGCGCCGTCGGTGACGATCGCGGGGTAGAGCTGGATGCCCGCGGCGGCGCAGACGGCGCGGCCGTTCGCGGGCCACACGGCGTCCGCGGCGCCCGAAGCGAGCACGTGCTGCGCGTAGATGTCGTAGGTGCCGGAGCGGGCGTCGCCCCAGGCGAACAGCGCGCCGCCATTGCTGTCCGGGATCATCGAGACGAGCAACTGGTCGCTCGCGGCGGTGCACACGCCACAGCCGTTGGAGGGCCACGCCGCGTCCACGGCGCCCGAGGCGAGCACGTGCTGGGCGTAGATGTCGAAGGTACCCGAACGCTGGTCCTGCCAGCCGACGATGGCGCCGCCCGCGCCGTCCGTCACGATCGCCGGGATCGTCTGGTTGCCCGTCGCCGTGCACAGCGCGCGCCCGTCGGTGGGCCAGAGCGGGTCCACGGTGCCCGCGGCGAGCACGTGCTGCGCGTAGATGTCGTTCGAGATGCCGGTGCGAAAGTCCTGCCACGCGACGATGGCGCCGCCGGAGCCGTCGGCAACGATAGCGGGTGCGCTCTGCGGGTTCGTCACCGTGCACAGCGCGCGGCCGTCGGTGGGCCAGAGCGGGTCCACGGTACCCGCGGCGAGCACGTGCTGCGCGTAGATGTCGTAGGTGACGCCGCCGCGGAGATCCTGCCACGTGACGATCGCGCCCCCGGTGCCGTCGGCGACGATCCGGGGAGTGTCCTGTGTACCCGTGGCGGTGCACAGCGCGCGGCCGTTGGCCGGCCACGCCGGATCCACGACGCCCGAGGCGAGCACGTGCTGCGCGTAGATGTCGTACGCGCCGGTGCGCAGGTCGCTCCAGGTGACGAACGCTCCGCCGGCGCCGTCAGGTGCGACCGCGGGGCTGACCTGGTGATTGGCGGCCGTGCAGACGGCGAGATCGGTGTAGGGGCTGCTGGGCCAGGCGGCATGCGCGCGGGGGGCGAGCGCGGCCGGCAACGTCAGCAAGAGCCCCGCGAGCAGGACGCGGCGCATGGGAACCTCGACCGTGGCGGTTGTTGGCTCCCGCGCTGCTCGCGCGGGGCGGCCGGGCGAGGGCCACGACCCTGCCCGAGCATTAGTCTGGCAGACGTGAGCGGCAGCGTCAGTCCCGCGGCACACGCATTCTCCGGCGGGAGTGCGACCAGCGAACGACCCCTCCGGCGGGGAGCCGGGCCGGCTGCCGCTGTTTCCGCCGTGCGCGCCGCTACTTCGCCAGCCCCAACTGCCCGCGCGGGGACTGCAACTCGTCGGCCAGGTCCTCGATCGACGGGTCGGCCGGCTTGCCGCCCGAGTGCCCCGGGCTCGTGCCGCAGCGCAGCGGCCCCGGGTTGGGGCCGTGCAGGGTCCGCATGCGGGCCGTCCTCTTGCGCGCGCCGCGGGTCCCCGCGGGTGTCGCAGCCGCCGCTCGCGACCGTGACGGCCGGGCGCGCGACGCCGGGCTCGACGCTCTTCATGGTGTGGCGGGTACGCGCACAGCCACCCGAACTGTGCCGCCCCCCGGACGAGACATACCCGGGCACCCGGAAGCGGTGACCGCGCAGTATGTCGAGCGGCGGGTTCCCGCTGCGAAGCTCGACCGGCCGCTGTCCTCATCGTGTTGACAACACGGCTGCGGCGCGGCCGGCCGATCTTCTTGCGGCTGACGCACATCTCGCACTCTCGGCTGGCGGTTCGTGAATAGTCCGGGCTAGGCGGACTGCGGGCGCGCGCCGGCTCCGGGCCACCCGTCCTGCGGCGTGCCCGCGTTGCCGACACCCGGCAGCGCGACCTCGCCGGAACGCCGTGAACGGCAGGGTCGAACACGCGCGCCTCGGGCAGTCGGCTGCGCAGGTGATTCGCGGACACGCGTCCGCACGCGACCGTGTCGCGCTCAAGCGCGGCGCCCTCCGCGCACCGCGGCGAGCGCGGCGCCCCCCGCGTGCCCGGCGCATCCGTAGGCCCCTCCGGACACTGACGCACGCGGCCACCGGCCTGTCAGCGTGGCAGCCACCCCGGCGCCGCCCGGGACGGCGCGCGGGGACTCTGGCTTGTGAGCACCGCGAAACGCGCGCATCTTCGCTCCCCGCATGGGCCGCGCCGGCGCGGCCGATACCGCCCGTGCGGGCCGGTTCGTGGCTCGCGGATTGCTCGAATGCGAAAGCGATCGCGCGAGATTTCGAGACGCTGGCCGACGCGCGTGCCGATTCTCCCGGAGCCGAGCATGAACGATCCCGACCTGACGCTCTCCCACCCGTCGTCCGTCCCCACTGCGCACGACGACGTCGCGCCCAAGCCCGAAGGGGGCGCGGGACTCGAAGCCATCTTCCGCCCCCGCTCCATCGCGGTGATCGGCGCCTCGCGCGATCGCACGACCGTGGGCGGAGCGCTCTTTCACAACCTGCTCAAGCACGACTTCCAGGGCGCGGTCTACCCGGTGAACCCCAAGTCGCCCGTCGTGCAGAGCGTGAAGGCCTATCCCACCGTCGCGGATCTGCCCGAGGCGGTGGACCTGGCGCTCATCGTGGTGCCCGGCGCGTTCGTCAACGCGACGCTCGAGGAGTGCGGGAGGAAGGGCGTTCGCGCAGCCGTGGTGATCAGCGCGGGTTTCAAGGAGATCGGCGGCGAAGGCGTCGAGCGCGAGCGGCAGATGGTGGCCATCGCGCGCCGCTACGGTATGCGAGTCGTGGGGCCGAACTGCCTCGGCGTGCTGAACACCGAGGCGGGCGTCAGCATGGACGCCACGTTCGCGCCGCCGTTCCCGCCGCCGGGGCCGGTCGCGTTCTCGTCGCAGAGCGGCGCGCTCGGGCTGGCGATCATCGAGTACGCGACCACCCTCAACGTCGGGCTCTCGCACTTCATCAGCGTGGGCAACAAGGCCGATGTCTCGGGCAACGATCTGCTCGAGTTCTGGGAGCGCGACCCCGGCACGCGGATCATCCTGCTCTACCTGGAGTCGTTCGGAAATCCGCGCCGCTTCCTCGAGATCGCGCGCCGCGTCGGGCGCACCAAGCCCATCCTCGCGGTGAAAAGCGGGCGCACCAGCGCCGGCATCCGCGCCGCGTCGTCGCACACGGGTTCGCTCGCGGGCGCCGACACCGCCGTCACCGCGCTGTGCGCGCAGGCAGGCGTCATCCGCACGGACACGCTCGAGGAGCTTTTCGACGTGGCGATCCTGCTCGCCAACCAGCCGGTGCCGCGCGGTCACCGCGTGGGCATCCTCACCAACGCCGGCGGTCCAGCGATCATGGCGTCGGACGCGTGCGAGACGCGCGGCATCGAGGTGTCCTCGCTCACCGACGAGACGCGCGCGGCGCTGCAGGCGTTCCTGCCCGCCGAGGCGAGCACGCGCAACCCCGTGGACATGATCGCTTCGGCGACGCCGGAGTCGTTCGAGAAGGCCGTGCGCATCATGGCCAGCGACCCGAACATCGACTCGCTGATCGCGCTCTACGTGTCGCCGGTCGTGACCAACCCGCTCGAGGTCGCGCAGGGGATCGTACGCGGCCACGAGGCCGCCAAGGCGGACCAGCGCGCGAAGGGCCTCGAGCCCAAGCCGCTTCTGACGTGCTTCCTGGGCTCGCACGGCGTCCCCGAGGGGCTGAAGTCGCTCCAGGCGGGCCACATCCCGTCGTACACGTTCCCCGAGGCTGCGGCCATTGCGCTCGCGCGCGCCGTCAAGTACGGCCGCTGGCTGCAGGAGCCGGACGGCAGGGCGCCGGTGTTCGACGACGTCGATCGCGCCGCGGCGCGCGCCGTCCTGGACGGGGCGCTCGCGCGCGCGGACGAGAAGGGCGCGTGGCTCACGCCCGACGAGGTGGACAAGCTGCTCGCGGCCTGGCGCATTCCGACGCCCGCGGTGGAGTTCGCGGAGACGGCGGACGCGGCGGTGGCCGCGGCCGGGCGCCTGGGCTTCCCGGTCGCGGTCAAGCTCGCGAGCGACACGATCACGCACAAGAGCGACGTCGGCGGCGTGCGGCTCGACCTGCGCAACGCGCGCGAGGTGCACGAGGCGTTCGTCGCGATCGAGACGAGGCTCGCCGGGATCGGCAAGCGCGCCGAGATGGCGGGCGTGACGGTGCAGCAGATGATCCGCGAGGGGCTGGAGACCATCGTCGGCATGACGCGCGACCCGAGCTTCGGGCCGCTGATGCTGTTCGGGCTCGGTGGCGTGCAGGTGGAACTGCTCAAGGACGTGTTCTTCCGCGTGCACCCGCTCACGGACCTGGACGCCAGCGCGATGGTGCACGGCATTCGCGGCGCGAAGCTGCTGGACGGCTATCGCGGCGCGCCTCCGGGGGACGTACCGAAGCTGGAGGAGGCGCTGCTGCGGATCTCGCAGCTGGTGGGCGAGTTCCCGGCGATCGCGGAGATGGACCTGAACCCGCTCAAGGTGCTGCCCCCGGGGCGCGGGTGCGTGGCGCTGGACGCGCGGGTGCTGGTGAAGAGGGTGTAGCGGGTCGCACTGCTGGAAACACGGCGGCCGGTCTCGCTGTTGGCGAGGGCCGGCCGTTTGCGTCCTCGCGGTTTCGCGTGCTGGCGTACTCGCGTCCTCGCCGCCGGGCACCGGCGCACGCGCTTCGCGACCTGGGGCCCGTCGCTCCACCCCCGGCCCGAGAGGCCCATCCCCGCGCTCTCGCCCAGGTGCGCGAATCGCGCACGCCGGCTCCCGGCCCGCGTGGCGACACCATCGCGGAGCGCTTGCACGCCGGCGCCCGGCTCGCGTGGAGCCACCGGGCGCGGACCTGTAATGCCGACGCCCGGCTGGCGTGATGCCGGCCGGGCGCTGGGGGTGCTTCAGCTCCTGCTCAGATCTTGCGGACGATGCGGTCCAGGTCGTGACGGTGGTGCGGGGCGCCTTCTTCCGCGGCGCGGCCCATGGCGACCAGGGCGACGACGCGGGCGCTGGCGGGCAGCTCGAGCACCTGCTTCACCGCCGCCTCGTCGAAGCCGCTCATGGGGGACGTGGCGTAGCCGTGCGCGGTGGCGGTCAGGAGCAGGTAGCCCAGCGCGATGAAGCCCTGCTCGTGGCCCCACTCCTCGCGCTCGGCCTCGGTCTTGGACGCGAAGGCGCCGGCGATCATCTTGCGAAAGCCCGCGACCTGCTCGGGGCTGGCGCCGGGACGCATGATCTGGTCGAGGTGCTCGAGCGTGTCGGCCATGTCGCTGAAGATCGCGAACACGACGGGCGCCGCGGTGACCTGCTTCTGCCGGTACGCCGCCCCGGCCAGGCGCTGCTTCGCGGCGACGTCCGTCACCACGACGAATCGCCACGGCTGCAGGTTGAACGCCGAGGGCGCCAGGCTCGTCTCGCGCAGGATGGTGTCGATGCTGGCCTGCGGGATGGGCTCGGGGGAATAGGCGCGGATCGAATGGCGAGCGTGCGCGGCGTCGGGTACGGAGAGCGGCTGGGCAAGCGTGGGCATGGCGGACCTTTCTGTATCGGGCCGCCGGTCGGGCGGCGCCGGCGACCGGGGTCGCCGGGCGCGATGTTCTGTCCACCTGTTCCGATGTCCGGGCCAGGGAGCGGGTTCGACAAAACTTAAGATATCATAGTAGCTAGGGTTGCAATAGTGCTGGTCATTCACCGGCCGGCCCGCCTATCCTGTGGCATGGTCAAGTCGCGCGATTCCGCGCTCTGTCCCCGGTTTCACCACGCCGTCGAGCTGATCGGGCGGCGCTGGACGGGCGCGATCCTGTTTCTCCTGCTGCGCGGGCCGACGCGATTCACCGGCCTGCGCGAGGCCATCCCCGGGATCACCGACCCGATGCTCTCGGCCCGGCTGCGCGAGCTGGAGATCGAGGGAGTCGTCGAGCGCAGCGTGCTGCCCGGTGCGCCGGTGCGCGTGCAGTACGCGCTTACCGCCCAGGGTCACGCGCTGAGCGATGTGATGGGCGCCATCGGCGACTGGGGCCGCCGCTGGATCGTCGCACCGGTTCCAGCAGCGAGGAGTGCGCCCAAGACGCCGTCGCGCCGGGCCGCCTCGCGCAAGATCGCCGCGGACGTCCCGGCGCGCCGGTCGCGCGCTTCGCGGGCCAGTTGAGCTACGCGGCCGCCTCCGCCGTGCGCCGCTGCTCGGCGCGGGCGAGGAACACCACCGCGACCAGGATGAACATGAACGACACCCAGTCGGTGACCGCGGGCGGCTTGAGGTGGAAGAACCACATCAGCAGCAGCGTGCTCGCGGTGCCCGCGAGCAGCGAGGTGAGCCGGTTCACGAGCCCCGCGAACGTCGCGGTGCGGCCCTTGAACATGAACAGGAATACCGAGAAGAACGCCACCAGACCGAACGGGATGCCCGACATGACCCCCAGGACGCTCGGGTGCGCGACGGTGTCGTGCGCGATCACCAGCCGCGGATCGGCCCAGCCGAAGTGGTGCACGCCCCACCAGAGCACGGCCAGCGCGCTGAAGATCACCGCGCTCGCGCTGATCTGCTCCATCGCGAAGTACTCGCGGTTGTCCACGTTGGGCCGGCCCTTGCGCGTGTTCTTGAAGTAGTTCATCAGGTAGAGCCGGATCGCGTACGCCACGATGTAGCAGCCGAGGATCCACATGGCGAAGACGTTGTGCACGAAGTCGAACCCGCCGTGCAGCCTGGCCGGGTCGATGCCGAGCGCGTGCGCCGTGCTGGAGTGCTGCTCGAACCATGGGGCGAGCGGCACCGGCAGCAGGTTGGCGCCGACCGCGACCAGCGCGAAGACGACGGCCCAGTTCTCCTCGCCGTAGACGCGCCGCGTGAGGATGCCCTGCTGGATCTGCACCGCGTCGATGATGCGGCTGATCACGATGATGCTGCCGCGCATGATGACCATGGCGACCATCACCGAGATGGGCAGCGTATAGAGGAGCGTCGTGCCCGGGATGATCACCGCGGTGCACACGCCCGAGGCGAGGATGTAGGGCGTCTCGCTGGGCCACTTGCCGCCGTGCCGGCCCGGCCACGGGATCCAGCCGAGGGCGAGCACCGAGAGCAGGCACAAGAGGTTGCCGCCCAGCGTGTTGTTGACGCTGTAGGCGATGTCCGACATCCGCGGGTCGTGCAGGCCGCCGGTGAACCACTTCACCAGGACGCCGGTGACCACATAGGACAGGAAGTAGGCCACGCACAGCTGGAGCAGGCGGCCTGTGCTGCCGGGCTTGCTATTGAACATGATGAGGGCGCCTCCGGTTGAAGTTACTGAAACCGTGAGTTTACGCCCATTCCGGGTCGAGCGCATTGCCGCATATCGGCGCGGGCGGCGGCCGGAGGCGGCCCGCCGGCGGGCTCGTCCGAGAAGGCGTGAGCGCCTCCGCGGGGCCGTGGACCGCGGTTCCGGGGCTCGTCCGACACGCTCCGGGCGGCAAAAAGCCCCCGTGCATTCCCTCCCCGGCGAGCGCACACTCCGGATTGCCGACGGCTCTGCGCCGCGCGGTGAGTCCGCGTCCCTTCCCGCGGTCCTCCCGGCGTGCGCGTCGCATTCGGCAAGGAGGCGCCCATGAAGCTCCGGGAACGTCATCCGCTGGTGGTGTGTGGAGCCCACCCCGGTCACGGCGAGGCCGTGGCGGAAGACCTCGTCGCGCTTGGCTACGAAGTCCGCCATTGCACCGACGAGGAAACCCTGATCGAGGTCGCGGCCGCATTGCGTCCGAGCGCGATTGTCTACGAGCTGCAGCACCAGCTCCCCGTGGACCTCGCGATCCTGGCGCTGGTGCGGCGCGTGCTGCCGCACGTGCCATTCGTCGTGGTCGCGGGCGCGCTGGCCGAGCAGGCTGTGCGCGCGTTGCGCGCGGTGAACCCCACGGTGCTCACGTGCGACCCGGTGGATCGCAGCGAGCTGCGCGCCGCCGTGCGGCTCGCGGTGCGACGCTCGCGCTTCGCCGAGCGGCGCGAGCAGGCGACCGCGGGCGCGTAGCTGGCGCCACGCCGGATCCTCCGCGCCAGCGGCCGCTCTGGCGCAGGAGGTCTTCGTGCGTTCCGGCCCGGGCGCGGGGCGCGGGCGACCCGGCGAGTGCGGGTTCGCCGCCGGTCGCCGGCGCACGCGCTCCGCGACCTGGTGCCCGTCGCTCCACCCCCGGCCCGGGAGTTCCGTCCCCCGCGCTCTCGCCCAGGTGCGCGGATCGCGCGCCGGCGACC
>CAIXRL010000639.1 GCA_903921835.1 Candidatus Eiseniibacteriota bacterium
AAGGCTCCGTCGAGTTCGTCGCCTCCCTCGACGCTCCGATTGCTACCGGCTGGAGCGACAGTTGCCGGGCGGGAATCTCACCCGCTGAGGATGTACGCCTTCTCACGGCGCACTGAATACTCCGGGCTAGGTCAGGTGCAGCGCCACGAGGGCGAGATCGATGAGCTTGATGCCGGCGAACGGCACCAGCAGCCCGCCGAGCCCGTATACCAGCAGGTGCTGCCGCAGCACGACGGCCGCGCCGAGCGGGCGATAGCGCACGCCGCGCAGGGCGAGTGGAATGAGCGCGATGATGATGAGCGCGTTGAAGATCACGGCCGAGAGGATGGCGCTCTGCGGCGTGGCCAGGTGCATGACGTCCAGCGCGCGCAGTGCGGGATACGTGCCTGCGAAGGCCGCGGGGATGATCGCGAAGTACTTGGCGACGTCGTTGGTGACGCTGAACGTGGTCAGCGCGCCGCGCGTCATGAGCAGCTGCTTTCCGGTCTCCACGATCTCGATCAACTTGGTCGGGTTGGAGTCCAGGTCCACCATGTTCCCGGCTTCCTTGGCGGCCTGCGTGCCCGAGTTCATGGCCACGGCCACGTCCGCCTGCGCGAGCGCGGGGGCGTCGTTGGTGCCGTCGCCCGTCATCGCGACCAGGCGCCCGCCCGCCTGCTTCTGGCGGATGAGCGCCAGCTTGGCTTCCGGGGTCGCCTCGGCGAGGAAGTCGTCCACCCCGGCTTCCGCCGCGATCGCGGCGGCCGTGAGCGGGTTGTCACCCGTGATCATCACCGTCTGGATGCCCATCGCGCGCAGCTGGTGGAACCGCTCGCGGATGCCCCCCTTCACGATGTCCTTGAGCTGCACCACGCCGAGCACCTGCGCGCCGTCGGCGACCACGAGCGGCGTGCCGCCCGCCCGGGCAACGCGCTCCACGTCCGCGCGCACGGCGTCCGGAAACTCGGCACCCCGCACCCGGACGAAGTCCCGCACCGCATCCGCCGCCCCCTTGCGGAGCTGCCGGTCGGCCAGGTTCACGCCGCTCATGCGCGTGTGGGCCGAGAAGGGCACGAACGTGGCCCCGAGAGCGCTCACGTCGCGCTCGCGCAGCCCGTAGCGCTCCTTGGCCAGAATCACGATGCTGCGGCCCTCGGGGGTCTCGTCGGCGAGCGATGCGAGCTGTGCGGCGTCGGCCAGCCGCGCCTCGGTGATACCCGGGGCGGGCAGGAAATCCGTCGCCTGGCGGTTGCCGAGCGTTATGGTGCCCGTCTTGTCGAGCAGCAGCACGTCCACGTCGCCGGCCGCCTCGACGGCGCGGCCGGACATCGCGACGACGTTCTTCTGCGTCATGCGGTCCATGCCGGCGATGCCGATGGCGGACAACAGCCCGCCGATGGTGGTCGGGATCAGGCAGACCAGGAGCGCACAGCAGACGGTGATCGTGATCGGCGTGCCCGCGCCCGTCGCCCGCACGGCCCACGCCGAGAACGGCACCAGCGTCGCGGTGGCGAGCAGGAAGATGATCGTGAGCGCCGCCAGCAGGATGGCCAGCGCGATCTCGTTGGGCGTCTTCTGACGTCTGGCGCCCTCGACCATCGCGATCATGCGATCGAGGAACGTCTGGCCGGGGTCCGCCGTTACCCGCACGACGAGCCAATCCGAGAGCACGCGCGTGCCGCCGGTGACCGCGCTGCGATCGCCGCCGCTCTCGCGGATGACCGGAGCGCTCTCGCCGGTGATGGCGCTCTCGTCCACCGACGCGACTCCCTCGACCACCTCGCCATCGCACGGGATGATCCGCCCCGCCTGCACGATGCAGAACTGGCCGCGCCGCAGCGCGCCCGAGGGCACGACCGTGATGGAGAGGTGATCCGCGGGATCCAGCAGCACCGTCGTCAGCACGTCGCCGCGGGCGCGCCGCAGCGCGTCTGCCTGCGCCCTGCCGCGGCCTTCCGCCATCGCCTCGGCGAAGTTGGCGAACAGCACGGTGAACCATAGCCACACCGCGACGGCGAGCACGAAGCCGGCCGGCGCCTCACCGTGCCCGCCCAGTGCCTGGATGCCGAGCGCCGTGGTCAGGATCGAGCAGGCGAAGACCACGAACATGACCGGATTGCGCAGTTGGGTCCGCGGGTCGAGCTTGCGGACCGCGTCGAACGCGGCCCGGCGCACGATGGCCGGGTCGAACAGCGGACGGGCATGGGTCCGGGCGTTCACGATGGGATCCTCCCGCCGCGCGCGAGCGCTGTGAGGTGTTCGGCGATGGGTCCCAGTGCCAGCGCCGGGAAGAACGTGAGTGCGCCGACGATCAGCACGACTCCCACCAGCATCGCGACGAACAGCGGCGTGTGCGTGGCCAGCGTGCCGGGACCGGGAGCGAGCCGCTTCTTGCGCGCCAGCGATCCCGCCATCGCGAGCACCGGCACCGCGAGCGCGTAGCGCCCGAAGAACATGGCGATGCCCAGCACGACGTCCCAGAAGGGATTCATCGCGCCCAGCCCCCCGAACGCGCTGCCGTTGTTGTTGGCCGCCGACGAGAACGCGTAGAGGATCTCGCTGAACCCGTGCGTTCCCGGGTTGCCGAGCGTCGCCGCACCTGCCGGGACGTTCACGGCGAGCGCCGTGCCCAGCAGCACCAGCGCCGGCGGCACGAGCACGACGAGCGAGGCCATCTTCATTTCGAATGGCTCGATCTTCTTGCCCAGATACTCCGGCGTGCGGCCCACCATGAGTCCGGCCATGAACACGGTGAGGATGGCGAAGACGAGCATGCCGTACAGGCCCGAGCCGACGCCGCCGTACACCACTTCCCCCAACTGCATGAGCGCCATGGGGACCAGCCCGCCCAGCGGGGTGAACGAATCGTGCATCGCGTTGACCGAGCCGTTGGACGCCGCCGTGGTGGCCGTCGCCCACAGCACCGAGTTCACCACGCCGAACCTCGTCTCCTTGCCCTCCATGGCCCCGCCGGACTGCCGGCCGGTGGCGCGCGTGTCCACGCCGAGCGCCGCGAGGGCGGGCGACGGATGCGTCTCGGCCCACAACCCGAACGCGAGAAATGCGACGAACATCACGGTCATGGCCGCAAACACTGCCCAGCCCTGGCGCCTGTCGCCCACCCAGCGGCCAAACGTGAAGCAGAGGCCCGCCGGGATGACCAGAATGGCCAGCACCTCGAGCAGGTTCGTGAGCGGAGTCGGGTTCTCGAACGGGTGCGCGGAGTTGGCGTTGTAGTAGCCGCCGCCGTTCGTGCCGAGCTGCTTGATCGCCACCTGCGAGGCGACGGGCCCGAGCACGATGCGCTGCACCGTTGCGGGCCGGCCGCCCGTCCCGCGAGCGGCCTCGATCCCGGTCGCGTGCACGGCGGGCGCGAAGGTCTGCGGCACGCCCTGCGCCACCAGCACCAGCGCGAGCGCGAGCGAGAGCGGCAGCAGGACGTACAGCGTGCTGCGGACGAGGTCGGACCAGAAGTTGCCGACCGTCCTGGCGTCGTGTCGCGAAAAGCCGCGCAGGAATGCGGCCATCACGGCGATGCCGGTCGCGGCGGAAACGAAGTTCTGCACGGCCAGCCCGAGCATCTGCGTGAGCATGCTCATGGTGGATTCGCCACCGTAGCCCTGCCAGTTGGTGTTGGTGGCGAAGCTGATCGCGGTGTTGAACGCCGAGTGGCCCGGCACGGCGTCCAGGTGGTCGGGGTTCAGCGGCAGGAAGCCCTGCAGGCGCTGGAGCGCGAACACGACAGCCAGCCCAACCAGGTTGAACGCGAGCATGGCGACCGCGTAGCGCTTCCAGCTCATTTCCTCGGCCGCGTTCACTCCGGCCAGCCGCCCGCACCACCGCTCCAGTCCTCCCAGCACGGGCGTGAGGAACGTGCGCCTGCCCTCGAGCACGTCGGCCATGAACCCGCCGAGCGGCACCGCAATCGCGGTGAGAAGGGCGAGAAAGAGCGCGACCTGGGTCCACCCGTTCGGGGTCATTCGAACCGCTCCGGGACGATCAGCGCCGCGACCAGGTAGAGAACGAGCGCCACGACCGCGAGGCCCACCACCGTGTGGAGTGCGTGCATCGCCGACCTCACATGAGACGTTCGCACATCCGGACGAGCGCGCGTCCGCCGGCGAACAGCACGATGACGAAGAACAGCCAACCGAGATCCTGCATGTGTCCTCCCCGCGCCTCCCCCTGCGCACACCTATTGGACGGCAGGATCCCGTCAGCCGTGCGCAAGAAGGGCGGCGCGTGGTATCAAGGGCGTATCAAAATCCGCGGGCGCCACGCCCGCCACGTCGCCGACCGCCAGGGGGAACCGCCATGCGTCTCGTTGCAGTGCTCGCCGCCTCGCTCATGCTCCTGTACGCCCCGCTCGCGCGGGCGGCGGACACGCCCGCCGACACCACGTGGTCGGCGAGCTTCGACTCGCCCGCGCGCTTCTGGGCGCTGCGGCTGCGCCCGGGGCAGGACCTGCGCGTCGAACTGGGGCGCTTCGCACGCGCGAAGAAGCTGCAGGCCGCGTTCGTCGCGTCGTGCGCGGGAAGCTGCACGCGCACCGCGATCCGCTACGCGAACCAGCCCGGCGCAAGCGTGCGCGAGGGGCACTTCGAGATCGTCTCGCTCACGGGCACGCTCGCCGCGGACGGCATGCACGTGCACGCCAGCTTCGCCGATTCGACGGGCGCCACGTTCGGCGGGCACCTGATGGACGGCTCGATCGTCTACACGACCGCGGAGATCGTGATCGGCGAGATCTCGGGCGCCGAGTTCGGGCGCGAGACCGACCCCACGTACGGCTGGAAGGAGCTGGCGGTGCGGCGGCGATAGGCACCGCGCGGCGAAGCCGCGGCCGCGGGGAGAGCGGCGAACGCGGGATCGCCGGGCTCGCCC
>CAIXRL010000640.1 GCA_903921835.1 Candidatus Eiseniibacteriota bacterium
GCGGAGCGGGCGTCTACTTCGTCCGTCTGGCGGGTCCCGGTATCCGCGAGAGCCGCAAGGTGGTCGTGCTCGAGTAGCGCGAGGCCCCGCCGCCCGCCCGCGACGTCGCGGGCGGGCGGCGCGATGCGCACGCGAGCTGCGTACGCGGAGGAGTTGCGGACGCGGCTGCGTTGCCGCAGCGTCCGCGGCTCTCGCTCAGGCGCCGCGCACCCACGCGAGCACGCGTTGCGCGACCACCTCGCCGGTGAAGCCGAAGTGGGTTGCCAGCGCCGGTGCGGGCGCGGACTCGCCGTAGCGGTCGAGCCCGATCGCGAGGCCATCGGCGCCGATCAGGCGGTGCCAGCCATCCGTGGTCGCGGCCTCGATCGAGACACGGCGCCCGCCCGGGGGCAGCACCGTGTCGCGCCAGGCCGCGTCCTGCGCCGAGTACAGCGTCGGCGCGGGCATGCTGACCACGCGCGTCGCGATTCCCGCTGCGACCAGCCGGTCCGCGGCGGCCACCGCGAGGCCGACCTCGGAGCCCGTGGCGATCAGCGTGACCGCGCCGGGCGCGGCGTTCTCGCGCAGCACGTACGCGCCGCGCCGCAGGATGGCGGGCGCGAAGTCCGCGGGCCGCTCGAGCACCGCCGTGTTCTGCCGGCTGAGCACGATCAGCGTCGGGCCATCCTTGCGCTCCAGCGCCAGGCCCCACGCCGCGGCCGTCTCGAGTCCGTCGGCGGGGCGCACCACGAGCAGGTTGGGGATCGTGCGCAGCGCCGCGAGGTGTTCGACGGGCTGGTGCGTGGGTCCGTCCTCGCCGACGAAGATGGAATCGTGCGTGAATACCCACACGACCGGGATCTTCATCAGCGCCGAGAGCCGGATGGCGGGCCTCGCGTAGTCGGTGAAGACCAGGAACGACGAGCCGTAGGGCACGAAGCCGGTCGAGAGCGCCATGCCGTTCATGATCGCGCCCATGGCGTGCTCGCGGATGCCGAAGTGCAGGTTGCGGCCGCCGAACTCGCCGCGCTGGACGGAGGGCGAGTCCTTGATGAACGTCTTCGTGCTCGGCTCGAGGTCGGCGCTGCCGCCCACCAGCGCGGGCACGAGCGCCGCCACCTGCTGCAGCACCGCGTTGCCGTGCATGCGCGTCGCCGCGGAGGCCGTGGGCGCCAAGGCGCAGAGTCTCTCGAGCAGGTCCGCGGGCACCTGCCGTCCGTCGATCGCGTCCCACAGCGCCGCGCGCTCCGGGTTCGCCTCGCGCCACGCCTTCATGCCCGCATGCCACGCGTCGTACCCGGTCTTCAACTCGGCGGCCCTCGCCGCGAACCGCGCGCGCACGTCGTCGGGCACCAGGAACGACGGCGAATCCGGGAAGCCCAGCGCACGCTTGGCGCCCGCGAGTTCCTCGGCGCCGAGCGGTTCGCCGTGCGCGTGCTTCGTGTCCTGCTTGTGCGGTGCGCCGTAGCCGATGTGGCTGCGGCAGATGACCAGGCTGGGGCGCTCGGTCTCGGCGACGGCCATGGTGAGCGCGCGCTCGAGCTGCTCGGGGTCGTAGGGATTGGCGCGCAGCACGTGCCAGCCGTAGGACTCGAAGCGCTTCTGAACGTCCTCGCTGAACGCCAGCGCGGTGTCGCCCTCGATCGTGATGTGGTTGTCGTCGTAGGCAAAGACCAGGTTGCCCAGCCCGAGGTGTCCCGCGAGCGAGGCGGCCTCGTGCGAGAGCCCTTCCATGAGGTCACCGTCGCCGCAGATGCCGAACACGCGCCACGCGACCGGGGAAAACGCGGGCGTGTTGAAGCGCGCGGCCGCCATCTTCGCCGCGAGCGCCATGCCGACGGCATTGCCGATGCCCTGCCCGAGCGGGCCCGTCGTGGTCTCGACGCCCGGCGTATGTCCGAACTCGGGGTGTCCCGGCGTGCGGCTGCCGAGCTGGCGGAAGGCCTGCAGGTCCTCCATGGTCACGCCGCTGCCGGTCAGGTGGAGCATCGAGTAGAGCAGCGCCGAGCCGTGGCCCGCGCTGAGCACGAAGCGGTCGCGCCCCGGCCAGCGCGTGTCCTGCGGCTGCCAGCGCATGAACTTCATCCACATCGCGTAGGCCACGTCGGCCATGCCCATGGGCAGGCCGGGATGGCCGGACTTCGCCTTCTCGATGGTGTCGGCCGCGAGGAAGCGGAGCGTATTGACGGCGAGCGCATCCAGTGCGGTCGCGGAGGGGGCGGGGTTCACGAAAGCCTCCGTGGAATCGGCAGGTCGGTGGGTTGAAATCGCGTGTTGAAGAGGAGGTCTGGAGCGGCTCAGTGCGGGTCGGCGAGGGCCCGCACGGCCGCGCCCCAGACGGCCGTGCGCGAATCGAGTACGACCCAGATCGGGATGCGGGTGAGGACGGGGCTCAGGCGGCCCTTTTCGAAGAACGCGCGCACGAATCCGCCGCCGGTGAGCGCGGGCAGCATGCGCGGCGCGATGCCGCCACCCACGAACACGCCGCCCAGCGCGAGCGCCTTGAGCGCGAGGTTGCCCGCCTCGGCGCCGTAGATCCGCACGAAGCGCTCGAGCACGAGTCGCGAGCGCCCGCAGGAGCCGTCGAGCGCGGTCTCGGTGACGACGGCCGCCGGCTGGTCCGCTCGATCGAAGCGCAGCGCGACCTCGGCGGGCTCGTCGCCGCGCCGCACCTCGCGGAAGAAGCGGTACAGGTCCGCGAGTCCGGGACCCGAGAGGATGCGCTCGTAGCTCACGCGCCCGTACTTGCCGCGCAGCCAGTGCAGCAGCTCGTCCTCGAGCGAGTCCCTCGGCCCGAAGTCGGAGTGCCCGCCCTCGGATGCCAGCGGGCGCCACGTCTCGCCGTCGCGCATCAGCATCGCTTCGCCCAGGCCCGTGCCCGCGGCGATGAGCGCGCGGTTGCCCGTCGAGGGCGTGCCCGGCTGCAGCGGGACGAGGTCGGAGCTCCCGAGTGTCTGGAGGCCCCAGGCGGTGGCCTCGAGGTCGTTGAGCAGCGTCACGGGCACGCCGAGCGATTCGCTCATGGCGTTGCCGTCCACGTGCCACGGCAGGTTGGTGGTGATGCAGGCGTTGTCGCTGACCGGGCCCGCGATCCCCAGCACGACGCGCTCGGGCTTTGCTCCGGAGCGTGCCAGGAACTCGCGCACGATCGCATCCAGCGAGGGCGAGCCGGCGGTGGGCAGCCGGTCCTCGGACACGGGCGAGCGCGGATGAGCACCGCGCTCGAACAGCGCGAACTGAGCCTTGGTGCCGCCGATGTCGCCCGCGAGGATCACGCCTGCATCCTAATGGGGCGTGCCGCGGGGCGCCAGCGGGCGCACGCGTGGCGGGTCTTCCCCGGGCCTGTTGTGGGCCTGTGGTGGACCGGTTGCGGGCCAGTGGTGGCCAGCGGTGGACCTAGCCTTCGTGAACCGTCCGGGCTAGGATGGCGCGCGCGACGAGCGTTGGGCTTGATCCCTCACGGCGGGCCACCCGCACGAGAACCATGGGACCCGCGCTCCGACAGATCCCCTGAGCACCAGGAGGAGTTCACCCACATGGCCGCGACACCCACCGTGGAAGTGAAGGTCACTCCTGTCGGGCCGCAGTTCGCGATCTCCGGGCAGTGCGAAATGCCGACGATCACGGCTACCGCGGAACTGAAGGACATCACGCCGGATCCGAAGATCCCGCTCCAGTACCGGTGGAAGGTGACGCTGATCTTCGACGGCAAGGGTTGCCCCAATGCGACGTCGCGTATTGTCAAGCATGACGAGCTCACGCCGACGACACCGACCCCTACGCTCAAGGTCCCCTTCAC
>CAIXRL010000641.1 GCA_903921835.1 Candidatus Eiseniibacteriota bacterium
ATCTGCGCGCCATCCGCAGCGAAGCTCGACCGGCCGCTGTCCTCATCGTGTGGACAACACGGTTCCGGCGCGGCCGGCCGATCTTCTTGCTGCTGACGCACATCTCGCACTCTCGGCTCGCGGTTCATGAATCGTCCGGGCCAGGGGAACGCATGATCCTTCTCGTGGACATGGACGCGTTCTTCGCGTCGGTCGAGCAGGCGCACCATCCCCACCTGCGCGGCCGGCCCGTGATCGTGTGCGGCGATCCCGACCGCCGCGGCGTCGTGACCGCCGCCTCGTACGAAGCGCGGCCTTCGGGTGTGCGTGCGGGCATGCCGCTCGCCGAGGCGCGGCGGCTATGCCCGCAGGCCGAGTACGTCGAGGGCAACCCGCGCAAGTACGTCGAGAAGTCGCTCGAGCTGCTCGAGATCTTCCTCTCGGTGACGCCCGACGTGGAACCCTTCAGCATCGACGAGGCGTTTCTCGACCTGCGCCACCTGGGCGAGCGCGGCGCCACTCCCGAGGCCGCGCGCGCGCTGGCGCTCGGCATCCAGCGGCGCATCGCCGACGAACACGGGCTCGGCGCCTCGATCGGCATCGGTCCCAACAAGCTCATCGCCAAGATGGCGTCGGGCGTGAACAAACCGCGCGGTCTCACGCAGCTCGACGAGGAAGACTACCGCAGCTTGTTCTGGCCGCTCGACGTGCAGGAGCTCTGGGGCGTCGGCCCGAAGATGTCGGAGCACCTGAAGCGCATGGGCATCGCCACGGTGGGCGATCTCGGCCGCGCGCGTCCCGAGGTGCTCGAGCAGGCGTTCGGCGTTATCGGTCCGCACCTGCGCGAGGCGGCGTGGGGACACGACCGGACGCCGGTCGTGCCCTGCCACGAGGGCGTGGACCCCAGGTCGATGGGGCACGAGGTGACGCTGCCCGAGGACTGTCGCGACGCGGAGTTCCTCGAGGGCACGCTCTTGCGTCTGGCCGACCAGGTCGCGCGCCGGCTGCGCGGCGACGGTTTCACAGCCCACACGCTCACGCTCAAGCTGCGCGACCATCGTTTCCGCACGGTGACGCGCCAGCGCGCGCTGGGCACCGGCGTGGACGAGCACGTCGCCATCTTCGAGGTGGCGCGCTCGCTCTGGCGCGCGAACTGGCAGGGCGAGCCGCTGCGCCTGCTGGGAGTGAGCGCGAGCGCGTTGGAGCGCAGGGGCGAGGGCGAGCAGACCGAGCTGTTCGCCAGCGACGAGCGCTCGCGCACGCTGCAGGCGGCGCTGGACAAGGTGCGCGACAAGCTCGGCGAGGCCTCGGTCGTGCCTGCGGGCTCGCTCATCCACCGGCGCACGCTTGGCCAGGTGCCGTTCGGCGCGGTGCGCAAGCCCATCGACCCCGCGCTTTCGCGCGAGGGCACGTCGGCGCAGGCGAAGCGCGTGCTGCGCCGTGATGCGTGGAGCGCCTCTCCTCCGGCTCCGCCGCCGCCCGCGTCGGAAGGCGACGAAGCATGAGCGCCGCGCCTTCGCTGTACGTGGGCACCTCGGGCTATTCGTTTCCGGACTGGGTTGGGCCATTCTATCCACCGGGAACGCGCAGCGGCGATTACCTCACGTACTACGCGAAGCAGTTCTGCTGCGTGGAGATCAACTCCACCTACTACCGCATCCCGAGCCCGCGCGTGATCTCGCTCATGGAGAAGAAGACCCCCGAAGGCTTCCGGTTCGTGGTGAAGCTCAACCAGGCCATGACGCACGAGGACTCGGTCGAGCCCGCGCTGTGCCGCGAGTTCCTCGCCGCCGTCCAGCCGCTCAAGGACGCGGGCAAGTTCCACGGCCTGCTCGCGCAGTTTCCCTGGGGCTTCCAGAAGAACGAAGCCACCAAGCGACACATCGAACACCTGCGCGAGTCGTTGCCGGGCGAACCGCTGTCGGTGGAGTTCCGCCACGCTTCGTGGATGCACCGCCAGCTGCCCGAGTGGCTGCGCGAGCGCGACCTGGGCTACTGCGCGGTGGACGAGCCGGCGCTGCCCGGTCTCGTGCCTCCGGTCGTGCACCTGACCACGGACATCGGTTACGTCCGCTTCCATGGCCGCAACGAGGCGACATGGTGGGGCCGCGGCGGGGGAGACCGCTACGACTACGACTACTCCGAGCGTGAACTCTTGGAGTGGGTCGAGCGCGTGCGCGTGCTGGCCGAGCGGGCGAAGCAGACGTACCTGTTCTTCAACAACTGCCACGCGGGTCAGGCCGCGCGGAACGCCAGGCTGATGGAGGAGCTGCTCCGCCGGCAGAATCTGCTGGTGTGAGGCGGTGGCGGTCGCGCTGCGCGGCATCGCGCCGTCCCCGGCGCCGCGCCTTTGACGCTCCGCGCGCGGGCGGCTAGCTTCGCGCGGCCTTGTTCACGCCGCCCGGCCAGCCACGGAGACCTTCATGGACCAGGGACCCAAGTCGTACTGGGCAGAGTTCCTCGGCACGTTCGCGCTGTGCTTCGTCGGCCAGGGGGCCGTCGTCGCGCAGCACATCCTTGGCCACAACGACCTGCTCACGATCGCGGTCGCGTACGGCGTCGTGCTCGCCGCCATGATCAGCGCACTCGGGTCCGTTTCGGGCGGGCACTTCAACCCGGCCGTCACGTTCGGGTTCGTCGTGACCGGCCGGCAATCGCTGACGTCGGCGATTACCTACTGGATCTCGCAGGTGCTCGGCGCCGTCGTCGCGAGCTTCGTGCTCCGCGCGGCCATGCCCGGCGAGGCGGGTGACGCCGTGCACTACGGTGTGCCCGTGATCGCCGCCGGCATCGGCATTTCGCAGGCGTTCATCCTGGAGTTCGTGTTGACGTTCCTCCTGGTGACGTCCGTGTGGGGGACGATCGTGGACGAACGCGCCCCGCGCATCGGCGGCTTCGGGATCGGGCTCACGTTCATGGTCGGCATTCTCGTCGCCGGCCCGATCACCGGCGGCGCGATGAACCCGGCGCGGGCGTTCGGCGCCGCGCTCGTTTCAGGCAACTGGAACGCTCACTGGCTCTACTGGCTCGCCCCGATGCTGGGCGGCGCCGCCGCCCGCGTCTACAAGTCCGTCGTGCTGGCCAGGGATCGCCGGTGACCGAAACCCCGCGGCCCGCCGCGTTCATCACCCGGCCGCCCGAGAAGGTGCTGTTCCTCTGCATCCACAACTCCGCCCGCAGCCAGATCGCCGAGGGCTTCGCGCGCAGTATGGCACCCGCGAGCGCACAGGTGTGCAGCGCCGGCAGCGAACCGCGCGGCGTGCACCCCCGCGCCGTGGAAGTCATGGCGGAGGCCGGCATCGACATCGCCGGTCACACGTCCAAGTCGCTCGACGCCGTGCCATGGGCCGACATGGACACCGTGGTCACGCTTTGCGACGAGGGCGCGCAGGCCTGCCCGAACGTCGCAGGTGACGTTCGCCGCGTCCACTGGCACCTGCCGGATCCAGCGGGTGCTGCGGAGGCGGTGCAACTCGAGGCCTTCCGCGAGTTGCGAGACGAGATCCGCTGGCGTGTGGCGTCACTCTGGCCGCGCGGAGATTGACCATCGCGCCGTAGCCTCACACCTCGGCCAGGAGCCTGTTGCGCCGGCACCCGCGCCACGATGACTCCATCATCCGCACGCCCACCGGAGGAGCTTTCGCATACGCCGTCTTGTTTGGCGCCAGCGCGACTACGCGCCCCTGGCTGTGACGGCGCGCCTGGATCATCGCGGGAGCGCCCGGTTCAGCAATCAACGGTTTGCGATGCGGCTTCAGCCGCGGCGCTCCTCGTTCGCGCCCTCGTGCGTGCCGGCCAGGAACGCCTCGCACTCCTTCACGTCCTCGGGGCTGCCGAGAAAGAGGGGTGAGCGCTGGTGGAGCGAGCCGGGGGCGAGATCCATGATGCGCCGCTCGCCGTTGCTCGCGGCGCCGCCGGCCTGCTCGGCGATGAACGCCAGAGGGGCGCACTCGTAGAGCAGTCTCAGTTTGCCGTCGGGGTTCCTGCCATCGCCGGGGTAGAGGTAGATCCCGCCATAGAGCAGGTTGCGGTGGAAGTCCGCCACCAGCGAGCCCACGTAGCGGCCGCTGTAGGGTCGTCCCGTCGCCCTGCTCTCCTGCTTGAGCCAGTCCACGTAGCGCTTCATGCCGGTCGACCAGCGCGCGTAGTTGCCCTCGTTCGCGCTGTAGATGCGTCCCCGCGCCGGTGTGTGGATGTTCGGGTGCGAGAGCAGGAACTCGCCGATGCCCGGCTCGTACGTGAAGCCGTGCACCCCGTCGCCCGTCGTGTACACGAGCATGGTCGTGGTGCCGTACAGGACGTAACCGGCGCACAACTGGCGCCGGCCCGCCTGCAGGCAGTCCTCGACCGTGCCGTGCCCCTTGCGCGAGATGCGCGGCAGGATCGAGAAGATCGTCCCGATGTTCACGTTCGCGTCGATGTTCGACGAGCCGTCCAGCGGGTCGAAGTTCACGACGTACTTGCCGATCGGCGCGTCGTCGGGCATCGGCACGATGCCTTCGTCCTCTTCCGACGCGACGACGGCGAGCTGCCCTGTCGAGCCCAGCACCTTCATGATCGTGTCGTGGGCGAACACGTCCAGCTTCTGGACGCGTTCGCCCTGCACGTTGGTCGCGCCGGTCGCGCCGAGCACGTCCACGAGGCCCGCACGGATGACCGCCGCGTTGATCATCTTGGCGGCCAGCGCGATGTCGAGCAGGACGCCCGTGAACTCCCCGCTGGCTTCGGGGTGATCGCGTTCCTGCTGGAGCACGAACTGGGACAATGTGACGAAGCGATCGGTCATGCGTCTGCCGTCAGTCCGAGAGGCCCGTGATGTCCTCGGGACCCTTGGTGACGCCGACGGTGGCGATGGCCGTGGGGAACGAGCCGGGGACGAACGGCGCGTACTTCTCCGCCACCGCCCGGGTGCCGTTCACGCACAGCGTCCCGAGCAGGAACGTGAAGCGATCCTCCAGCGACTTCCCGATGGCCTGGCGCGCCGCCAGCGGCATGCCCCACATCTCCTTCTTGTAGCCGCCGAGAGCCTTCTTGCGCGTCTTGTAGAAGAACTGCTCGTCCGAGTCGGTCGCCTTGCGATCGGCGGCGTCCGTGACCCGCAGCTTCTCGTAGATCGCGGCCTTGAAGTCGGCGGGGAACGCCGGGTGATCGAAGATCATGTTCTGGAACTCGGTCGCGAGATGGACCTCGCACGCGAGGCGCTTGGGGAACTCGCCGAACAGCTCCGAGGGCAGCGTCGAGGCGCCGTGCTGCACGGTGCCGGCGAAGCCGTACTTCTTCGTCGAGAGCTTCGAGAGGCTCTCGAGCGTATCGAAGTCCAGCTTGACCTTCGCGATCGTGCCGTCCGGAAGCGGCACCCCGCCGTGGCTCGTGCCGGTCTGGATCGAGATCTTGCTCATGCCGGGCGCGCCGGGCGCCAGCTTCGCGAGCTCGGTGTTGAAGATCCCGACGAACGCCTCGAGTTCCTCGGCCGTCGAGTTGCGGCCGCCGACCTCGCCGATCTCGCCGCCCACGGAGACGTGCACACCCTTCGGCTCGACCTTGCGGATGTGGGCCGTGATCTCGGCGCACAGCGTGCCGTTGAGCTGCTGTTGCTCGAGGTGCGTGGGCTTGTCCAGCTCCACCAGCGTGGAGGTGTCCACGTCGATGTTGTAGAAGCCGGCGGCGATCGCCTCGGAGGCGAGGTCCATGACCGTCTTCTTCTCGGCCACCGGGTCCACGGCGTACTTCTTGGCGCTGATCTGGAAGTGGTCGCCCTGGATGAACACGGGGCCCTTCCAGCCTTCGCGCAGCGCGGCGGCCAGGAGCACGAACACGTACTCGATCGGCCGCTGGTCGGTGTAGGTCATCTCGGAGCGGGCGATCTCGATCAGCACGGCGCCGGCGTCGAGCGCCTTGCGCGCGCGGAACAGCGCCCGCGCCGTGTCGTAGGCGATGCCGCGGATGTTGATCGCGGGCACCGTGAACGTGGGCGCCACCTCGCCGCGGCCGCGCGCCATGTACAGCTCGTGGATGGAGGCGGGATAGATGCCGCTGCTCTTGCACTGGTCGAAGACGGACTGGCGCGCGGCGTCGCGCACGTCGCCCTGAGCGAACACGCCGGTCCACACGAGACGGTCCAGCGCGTCGCCGTTTCCGGTGGCGAGCACGGCGGTGGCCTGGCGGACTTCGTCGAGATTCCTGAGTTCGAGATTCATGTGGTGCCGTTCCCCGGCGCCGAATGACCCGCCGGCCTCATGCCGGCGCCCCGCGGCGCATATGAAGGTGAGTGCGTGGGACCAGAAACGCCGCGGCAGTATAGACCGGGGCGCGGGGTCGGTAAACGCGCGCAGCCCGTGCGGCGGCCCGTGCGCTACGGCCCCTGCGCGGAGAGCCCGTCACGCGTTGTCGGCGGCGTTTCCTCGACCCCGCAGAACCGCGGCGGCCGCGGGCCCGGAGTTGCTTCAGGCCGCTGTCTTGCGGAAGCGCCGCGCCGAGAGCACCAGCACACCGACCCCGAGCAGCGTCAGCGCCAGGAACTGCGGCCACAGGGCGTCGAGGCCCGCGCCCTTGAGGAACACCGCGCGCACGATCTCGAGGAAGTGCCGCAGCGGATTGAAAAGGGTCAGCCAGCGGAAGCCCGCCGGCATGCTGGCGACGGGGAACATGAATCCCGAGAGCAGCATCAGCGGCATGATCAGCAGAAAGCTGGTCAGGACGGCCTCCTGCTGGGTGTTGGAGACCGTGGAGATCAGGAGTCCGAGTCCGAGCATCGAGGCCAGGTACAGCAGCCCCGCCAGCAGCAGCAGCGGCAAGCTGCCGTGGAACGGAACGCGGAACCACAGCAGGGCCACCGTGGTGATCAGCACGAGGTCGACCATGCACAGGATGGCGAACGGAACCGTCTTTCCGATGATCAGTTCGGTGGGCGTGAGCGGGCTCACCATGAGCTGCTCCGGCGTGCCGCCCTCGCGCTCGCGCACCACCGCGAGCGCGGTGAGCATGAGGCTCAGGATCATGAGCACGTTGCCGATCACCGCCGGCACGTTGTAGTCGCGGCTGCTCAGCGCCGGGTTGAACCACGCGCGCTCGCGCAGCTCGATCGGGGGCACGATCGGCGTTCCGGCGTGTTCCAGCGCCCAGGCCTGGACGATGCGCTGGGAGTAGCCCATGGCGATCGTAGCCGTGTTGGAGCTGGTGCCGTCCAGTACGACCTGTACCTCGGCCTCGTTGCGGCCGGCGGCGCGCGCGAACCCGCGCGGGATCACCAGTCCCACCATGGCGTCACCCCGGTCGATGGCGGCGACGAGGTCGCGCGGCCGACCGGAGGCGCCGACACGGTTGAAGTACTGGGAGGCGAAGAACGTCGTCGTGAGGTCGCGCGAAGCCGCCGTGTTGTCCTGGTCGACGACGTAGGTCGGGGTCGCACGCACGTCGGTGGAGACGGCGTAGCCGAACGCCAGCAGCTGCAGGATCGGCGCCACGATCACCATGCGCAACAGTCGCGGGTCGCGCACGACCTGGATGAGTTCCTTGCGCACGAGTTCGCGCACGCGCTCGAAGTCGGGCAGGGCCATCAGGACAGCTCCTTGCGGAACGCGTGCACCGCGAGCGCGAGGGTGAGCACCGCATACCCGGCCATGAGCGCGACCTCGGGCCAGAGCACGCTCGGTCCGACTCCCTTGAGGAAGACGCCGCGCACCACCACGAGGAAGAAGCGGGCAGGCACGAGGTAGGTGAGCAGGCGCAGGGGCAGCGGCATGCTGGAGATGGCGAACATGAAGCCGGAGAGCAGCAGGCCCGGCAGGAAGGTCGCGATCATGCCGATCTGCGATGCCAGCAGTTGCGTGCGCGACACGGCGGAGATGGCCAGTCCGAGGCCCAGCGTGCCCAGCAGGAACAGCACACTCGGCACGAAGAGGAAGAGGGCGTTGCCGCGGAAGGGCACGTGGAACAGCAGGACCCCGACGACCGACGTGACGGCGACGTCCACGATCCCGATCACCAGGAACGGCGCGAGCTTGCCCAGTACGATCTCCAAACGCGTGACCGGCGTACTGGCAATTTGCTCCATGGTGCCGCGCTCCCACTCGCGCGCGATCGTCAGCGAGGTGAGCAGGCCCGCGATGATCATCATGATGAGCACGACCAGACCGGGCACGATCATGTTGCTGCTCGACAGCTCCTCGTTGAACCACACTCGCGTTCGCGTGTCGGCCGGGAGCGCGACGCGCCGCGTCTTCATCAGGATGCCGGTCGCGTACTGCTGCACCAGCGCCTGCGTGTAGCCCAGCGCGATCGTGGCCGTGTTGGCGTCGCTGCCGTCCACGATGGCCTGCACCACCGCCGTGCGCCCGGCGCCGAGGTCGGAGCTGAAGTCGGCGGGAATCACCAGCACCATGCGCACCGTGGAGCGGTCGAGCAGCGGGCCGATGGCGCGCGGATCGGAGGTCGTCCGGACCACGTCGAAGCGCCCCGCGGCCCGAAACGCGTCCACCAGCGCACGGGCGCGCGCGCCGTGGTCCTGGTCCACGACGGCCATGCGGATGTGGTTCACGTCCCACGTGATCGCGTAGCCGAAGAAGACCAGGAGCACGAGCGGCAGCGCGAACGCCAGCACCATGCTGCGCCTGTCGCGCCGCAGCTGCAGGAACTCCTTGCGGATCACCGCCATGAGCCGGATGCGGTCGAGCATGTCGTCAGTCCTCCGGGGCCCCGCCCGCGGCGTGCACGAGCGCGACGAAGACGTCCTCCAGCGAGGGCTCGACGACGCGCAGCGCGCGCATCCCGATGCCGGCCGCGGCCAGCGCCGCGGGCAGCCCCGTGCGCGCCTCCTCCGCGTCGCGGACCAGGACGTGCACCATCCGGCCGAACAGCCCGACCTCGACGACGCCGCTCGCGCGCACCAGCGCGTCCACGGCGCGCGGACTGTCGCTGGTCTCCAGCTCCACCAGCGGAGAGGGCATGGCGCTGCGCAGCGCGGCGGGGCGGTCGAGCGCGATCACGCGCCCGCGGTTCATCAGCGCGAGCCGATGGCAGTACTCGGCCTCCTCCATGTAGTGCGTGCTGACGAACACCGTGGTGCCGCGGCCGGCGAGCGCGTAGATGAGGTCCCAGAACGCACGCCGCGAGATGGGATCGACGCCGGACGTGGGCTCGTCGAGGAACAGGATCGGGGGCTCGTGGAGCACGGCGGTGCCGAGCGCCAGGCGCTGCTTCCAGCCCAGCGACAGCTCGTGCGTGAGCCGCGTGCGGCTGTCCTTCAAGCCGGCCATCTCCAGCACCCAGTCGCGGCGCTCGTCGCGGCGCGCGCGCGGCACGCCGTTCAATCCCGAGAAGAACGCGATGTTCTCCTCCACGGTGAGGTCGCCGTAGAGCGAGAACAGCTGCGACATGTAGCCGATGTGGCGCTTGACCTGCTCGCTCTCGCGTTGCAGGTCGAAGCCCGCCACGGTGCCGCGCCCGGAGCTGGGGGCGAGAAGTCCCGTGAGCATCTTGATGGTGGTCGTCTTGCCGGCGCCGTTGGGCCCGAGAAATCCGAACACCTCGCCGCGGTGGACCTCGAACGAGACGTGGTCCACGGCCGTGAACGAGCCGAACGTGCGCGTCAGGCCGTCCACGGTGACGACCACCTCGCGGCGCGCCTGCGCGTCGCCCGCGGTCACCGGGCCTCCGCGATGCGCTCGATGAAGACGTCCTCGAGCGACGGCACGATCCGCCGGATCTCGCCGGGCTCGTGGCCCGCCGCGCGCAGCGCCGTGGCGATCCTCGGGCCGGTCTCGGATTCCGAATCCACGGTGAGGTGCAGCCGGTCGCCGAACACGGCGGCGCGGCGGACACCCGCGGTGGTCTCCGCGATCACGCGCGCCCCGCGCACGTCGGCTACGGGGACCGCGAGGATTGCCAGGGGCATGGCCGCCTGCAGCGCGTCGGCGGTGTCCACGGCGAGCGTGCGGCCGCGGTGCAGCAGCGCCAGCCGGTCGAAACGCTCGGCCTCGTCGAGATAGGCCGTGCTCACGATCACCGTGGTGCCGTGCGCCACCATTTCGTGCACGATGAGCCACAGGTCGCGCCGCGAGATCGGGTCCACTCCGAACGTGGGTTCGTCGAGCAGCAGGATCGCGGGCTCGTGCACCAGGCAGCACGACAGCGCCAGCTTCTGCCTCATGCCGCCCGAGAGCTGCCCCGCGAGCCGGTCCTGGAACGGCCCGAGCGCGGAGAAGTGGTAGAGGCGCTCGAGCCGGGCGGGGCGCTCCGCGCGCGGGACGCGGTAGAGGTCGGCGTAGAAGTCCAGGTTCTCCGCCACCGTAAGATCGGTGTAGAGGCCGAAGCGCTGCGACATGTAGGCGATCGCGTGCTTCACGCGCTCGGGATCGCGCCGCACGCTGGTACCCGCGAGGCGCGCGTCGCCGTCGCTCGGGCGCAGGACGCCCGCCAGCATGCGCAGCGTCGTCGTCTTGCCCGCGCCGTCCGGTCCCACGAGCCCGAAGAGCTCACCGCGCGCGACCGCGAACGTCAGCGCGTCCACGGCGACGAGGTCGCCGAATCGCCGGGTGAGGCCCTCCAGTTCGACCAGCGGCGGGGCTGCGGTCATCTGCCCTTCGTCTCCAGACGCACGTCGGCCGGGATGCCGGGCTTGAGGTCGAAGCTCGAATCGGCCCGCACGCTCACCTTGACCGCGTACACGAGCCTCACGCGCTCCTCGGCCGTCTGGACGTTCTTGGGCGTGAACTCCGCGGTGCTGCTCACGTAGGTCACCTCGCCCGCGTAGCGGCGGTCGCGATACGTGTCGCAGGTGATGCCGGCCTGCTGGCCGGTGCGAACCGCCGCGATGCGGGCCTCGCTCACGTAGATGCGCACCCAGCGGTCGTCGCGGTTCATGAGCGAGACCACGGGCGAGCCGGCCGCGACGATCTCGCCGGGTTCGTGGTGGCGCACCGTGACCACGCCGGGGAACGGGGCACGGATCGTCATGTTGGCCAGCTGCGCCTGCACCGCGGCCAGCGCGGCCTGGGCATTGGCGAGCTGTGCGCGCTGCGCGGCGACGCGCTCGCTGCGGGGTCCCTGCTCGACCAGCCGGAACGCATCGTCCGCCTGCTGGAACTGGCTGCGCGCCACGTCGAGCGCCACCTTTGCCTTGTCGAACGACTGCTGGCTCACCACCTGCGTGCGGATGAGCGCCTGCGTGCGATCGAAGTCCTGCTGCGCGTCGGCGAGGTGCTGCTGCGCGGCCGCGCGGGCCGCGCGGGACTGCTGCACCTCCTCGGGCCGCGACCCGCGCTGCAGCTCGTCGAGCAGCGCCCGGGCCGCGTCGACCTGCGCCGCGGCCTGGCGCCGGTGCGCCGCCGCCTCGGCGGTGTCGAGCACCGCCAGCACCGCGCCCGCGGGGAAGGCGTCACCCTCGTGCGCGACGACGCTCTCGATGCGGCCGGCGGTGAGGAAGCCCAGCTGGGCTTCGGTCGCCTCGACGGTACCGGATGCGGTCAGCGTGTCGCGGTCGCCGCGGCGCGCGAACAGGACGGCGGCGACGATCGCCGCGGCGACCAGCACGACCGGAACGATGATGCGCGGATTGGGTTTCATGAATGGTTCTCCGTGGGTCGTCGTTCGCGGTCCGATCCGCGCGTGCTCGGGCGCGCCGGAGAGCCGCGGAGGGTTTCCTCGAACAGGCGCCAGGTCTCGCGGCCCGTGCGCCGGGGATCGTACGTGCCGCCGCTCAGTACCCAGAGCATCGCGGGTGGCTGAACCGTGCCGAGAAAGAGTGTCGCCAGCGCGCGCGCCGACGTGTCGCGGCGTATGGCACCGTGCTCCTGCCCGCTGCGGACGAGCACGGCCACGCGGTCGATGTAGCCCGAGACCAGCGCGAACACGCGCCGCCGCCGCTCGAGGCTTCCGGATTGGAACGCGTCGCTCAGCAGGACGGGGAAGAGCGCCTGGTTCTGGCGCATGAGCGTGGCGTGCAGCGCGTGCAGGCGGCGGAGCGCATCCACTTCGTCGCCCGCGCCAGCGGCGGCCAGTTCGACGATCGCGCTCATGCGCGTGCCCATGCGCTCGAGCACGGCGTCCATGATGGCGTCCTTGCCGGGGAAGTGCCGGTAGAGCGCGGCAGGGGAGAAGCCGACGCGACGCGCCACCGCGGCGACGCTCAACCGGCTGAGGCCGCTCTCGGCCACCAGAGCCAGCGTGGCCTCCGCGATCTGGTCGCGGCGGATGTGCGTGTCGAGTTTCAGTCGCGGCATCGGGCGTCTCCACTTATTGTGAACGAACGTTCACAATAGGCCCGTGTGCTGGTGCGCGTCAAGCCGCGGCGGTCCGGGCTGCCCGGCGCAGCGGGCGCGCTCCGTTTGCGCCCGCGATGCAGCAGCCGGCCTGCTACGCTGGCGCGCTCGAGCGGATCGCGGTCGCGGGGAGGGACAGGCGTGCACATTCCGGATGGGTTCCTGAGCGCACCGGTGGCCGGCGCCACGTGGGTGGCCGGCGCCGGCGCCCTGGCGGTCGCGCTGCACGCGGTGACGCTCGCGGTCGCGGCGGCCGGGCGCGTCGCGCTGCTCGGTCCCAACGGCGCGGGCAGGTACACGCTGCTGCTGCACCTCGCGGGACTGCTGCCCGGGCGGCGTTGCTGCCTGCACCAGAACGCCGCCGCGGATGCGGCGCACCACCCCATCGCCGTCAGCGGTGCGATCCGCCTGGGAGGCATGGTGTAAACCCCGCGCACGTCCGTCCCGTGCACGAGGCGGCAGCGGCCTCCGTGCGCCGCACGCTCGCCGCGATGCGGCTCGAGGGTTTCGAGGAGCGCGCGCCGCACGAACTGTCCGCGGGGGAGAAGCGCCGCGCCGGCTTGGCCGGCGTGTTCGCCTGCGAGCCGGGCCTGCTGCTGCTGGACGAGCCCACGGGCGACCTGGACCCGCGCGGGCGGCGCGAACTGGCGGCGTTGCTCGCCGCGCTGCCCGCGACCATGGTCGTCGCACGCACGACTTCGCGTTCGCGCGTCGCCTGTGCCCGCGCGCGGTCGTGCTCGACGGCGGGCGCGTGGTTGCCGACGCGCCGACCGAGGCGCTGCTCGCGGATGCTGCCACGCTGGGGCGGGACGGACTGGGGTGAGGGGCGGGGACGTGCGCGGCGTGGCGCGAAAGAATGTTGTTGACACGCTTGCGAGGTCCGCCGAGCGCGGGGCACGAGTGCCATTGCCGTCTCGCGCCAGCGCGCACTGGGCGGGCGCCATGCGCATGGAGAACTGCGCCGAACGAACTCGACCGTCGCGGGGTCAGTAGCGCGCGCAGCCGGCCTCTGAGAGCCCCGCGAACACGCATGCGAAGATGCGTGTGCTCCCGCGACTCGCCCCCGCGGTGGTCCCAGCCATGAAGTCCTGGTCGAGGTCGCATTTCGCCGATCACGAAGTCGTCCGCACGTTCACGAATACCGTCGTTCGCGACTGCGCCACGACGGCCGAGCTGCTGGCCGATCTCGGCGAGCTGGATGCGCGCAGGCTCTACGTGCCCGCCGGGTAC
>CAIXRL010000642.1 GCA_903921835.1 Candidatus Eiseniibacteriota bacterium
CGCCGCCGAGCGCATCGCGGGGGCGCCCGAGCCGGACGTGGTCGAAGGGCTCACCGTGCTGCCCGGCGACCGGCCGCTGCGCCGCCAGGCCCCCGAGGGCATGCAGTACCTCCCGACCAATCTGTTCGTGCGCCGCGAACGCTTCGAACGTGTGCGCGGCTACCACGAGGGCTACTTCGACGCCGCGCGGGGAATCTACTTCCGCGAGGACGCCGACTTCGGCTTCGCGCTGGAGGAGACCCACGCCGTCACGGTGCGCGAGCCCTCCGTCCGCGTGACGCACCCCGACGAGCATCCGGGCTTCTGGGATCCGCTGCGCTGGGCCGCGCGCTACGAGATGGATGCGCTGCTCGCACGGCGCCACCCCCGGCTCTTTCGCGAACGCATCGAGGTGCACCGCGTGGGACCGTTCCGCGTGCGCCGGCCCATCGTGCGCGCCTGCACAGGTGTCGTGCTGGCGCTGGCGCTGGCCGCAGCGCTCATCGTCGCAGGTCACGGCCCGCAGGCGCTGCCTCTGCTCGCGATCGCGATGCTGCTCGAGTTGGTGGTGTGGGCCAAGTGGCGGTTCCACCCGCTGCGGCTGCTGCCCGCTCTGCTGGTGCCGTTCGCACTGACGCTGGCGCTGGTGCGCGGCCACGCGCGCGTCGCGCGCCTGCCCGGGCCTCGTCGCGGCTCCCGCGCCTGAACGCGCGGGCGAGCCCGCCCCGTCTCAGTACGCGCTGGCGTCGCGCAGGACGCGGCCCACCGTGAGCCAGAGGATGCGCAGGTCGAACAGCAGCGACCAGTGCTCGATATAGTAGAGGTCGTACTCGATGCGGTGCTCGAGCGGCGTGTCGCCGCGCAGACCGTTCACCTGTGCCCAGCCCGTCATCCCGGCGCGGACGTGGTGACGCAGCATGTAGCGCGGGATGGAGGCGCGGAAGCGGTCCACGTGCTCGGGCTGTTCGGGCCGCGGTCCCACCAGGCTCATGTCGCCGACGAACACGTTCCACAGCTGCGGCAGCTCGTCCAGCGAGAGCCGGCGCAGCGTCGTGCCCAGGCGCGTGCGGCGCGGATCGTTCTTCGTGGTCCAGCTCGTGCCCGAGTCCTCCGCGTTCACGCGCATGCTGCGGAACTTGACCATGCGGAAGCGCCGGCCGTTCAGGCCCACGCGCTCCTGCGCGTAGAAGACGGGGCCGGGAGAGTCGAGCCGCACCAGCAGCGCGACCACGGCCATGATCGGCGAGGTGACGACGAGCCCCGCGGCCGAGCCGCACAGGTCGAACGCGCGCTTGACCACCGCGTTCCAGCCCTGCTCCGGGCTCTCGGTGACGAGCACGACGGGCATGCCGTCGAAGTCCTCGACGCTGGGGTTGAGGCGGAACGCCTGCGACAGGTCCGGGACCAGCCGCACGGCGGCGGTCGAGTCCGCGAGCAGTTGCAGCGCGCGCTCCTCGGCCTGCCACTCCGGGCGCGCGAGCGCGATGTAGATGATCTCGACGCCGTGCATCTCCGCCAGCCGGGGCAGGTCGTCGACGGAGCCGAGCACCGGCACGCCCGCGACCTCCCGGCCCGCGGCTTCAGGCGATTCGGCAACGAGTCCGTGCACCACGAAGCCGAAGTCGGAGTGGCGGCGGATCTTCGCGACCAGCAGCTCCGCGAGCCGGCCGGTGCCCACGACCAGCACGTGCCGCAGGTTGTGCCCGCTGCGGCGGAGTACACGCAGCACGGCACGCAGGACGATGCGGTCGACGGCGAAGACGGCGACCGCGACCACGAAGAAGACCAGGATCATGGTGCGCGAGAGTTCGCCGCGCACCAGGTAGGAGCCCAGCGCGGCCAGCGCCGCGGTGACCGCGAGCGACTGCGTGATCGCGAGCAGTTCGTGCCCGAGGCGCGACGTGCGCGCCGAGCGATAGAGCATGAACGAACGCAGTACGAGCAGCGCGGTCGGCACGAGCACGGCGCACGCCCACAGGTAGGGGCGAAGCGGCGGTACTCCGAGAGGGGCCTGGAGCCGGAGTCCGAAGAAACGGAGCCAGTACGCCAGCAGCCACGCCCCGGCGACCAGGAAGCCGTCCTGCACGAACATGGCGGAGGCGAAGAGCTGGCGGCTGCGCGCGAACATGTGCGCAATGTAGCGGAAACGCGGGTGTGACGCGCGGGGGCGGGCGGGTGGTGCGGTCGGCTGGTCAGGCGACGGGAGCCGGGGGTGGCCGGCGCACCACACGACCCCGGGCAGCGTGAAGTCCGGCTTCCCCGCCCCGGTCGCTCGCGTCCGCGCCGTGACGCGCCTGCGCCCCCCGTGGTATTCCTCGCGGGTCCGCTCACCCCATCGTCCTGGCCCGGACGAGTCATGAGCCCGCGGGGCTGCGAGCGCGATCTGCGCGGCATCCGCTGCGAAGATCGACCGGCCGATCTTCTTGCGTCTGACGCACAGCTCGCACTCCCGGCTCGCGATTCATGAATACTCCGGGCCAGCCCCGGTTCCACGAGGTCCGCGTGAAGGTACCGTTCAACGCCATCGCCGTGCAGGACGCCGCGCTGCGCGAGCCGATCGTCGCCGCGATCACCCGGGTCGTGGAACGCGGCTGGTTCGTGCTCGGCGAGGAGGGTGAGGCGTTCGAGCTCGAGTTCGCGCCGGTGACGGGCTGCGCGCACGCCGCCGGCGTGGGCAGCGGCACCGACGCGATCCGCCTGGCGCTCGAGGCCGTGGGCGTGCGTTCCGGCGACGACGTCGTCACGGTGCCGATGACCGCGGCGTACACCGCGCTCGCCATCTCGATGCTCGGCGCGCGGCCGGTGTTCTGCGACGTCGAGCCGCGCACGCTCACCATGGACCCCGAGCGGCTCGAGGCGGCGATCACGCCCGCGACGCGCGCCATCGTGCCCGTGCACCTCTACGGACAGTGCGCGGACATGCGCGCGATCGGCGCCATCGCCGAACGCCTCGGTATCCCGGTGGTGGAGGACTGCGCGCAGGCGGTTCTGGCCCGGTTCGACGGTCGGCCCGCGGGTTCGTTCGGCACCGCGGCGGCGTTCTCGTTCTACCCGACCAAGAACCTCGGCGCCTACGGCGACGGCGGCGCGGTGACCTCCAGCGATGCCGCGGTGATCGAGACGGTGAAGCGGCTGCGCAACGGCGGCCAGAGCGCGCGCTACCGTCACGTCGAGCGTGGCGTCAACAGCCGGCTCGACGAGCTGCAGGCGGCGGTGCTGCGCGTGAAGCTGGCGCACCTGCCGGCGGCGACCGCGGCGCGCCGCGCGCAGGCGGCGCGGTACGACGCTGCGCTGCGTGGCGTCGAGCTGCCGGTCGAGGCTGCGGGTCGGCTCCACGTCTACCACCTGTATCCCGTTCGCCATCCCCGGCGCGATGCACTGGCGGCCGCGCTCGCGGCCGCCGGCATCGGCGCCATCGTTCACTATCCGACCCCGGTGCACCTGCAGCCCGCGTACGCCCATCTCGGGCTTGCCCGAGGCGCCTTTCCGCAGTCCGAGCGGGCGGGGGACGAGCTGCTCTCGCTGCCGCTCTACCCGGGGCTCCTCCCGGCCCAGCAGGACGCGGTGATCGAAGCCGTGCTGGCCTTCGCGAGCGCCCCGGCGCGCTGACCGCGGCCCCCCTGGCGGTCGCGATCGCCGCCGCGGGCGGCGGACCGGACCGGACCGTCAGGCCGTTTGGCGAACGGTGGCCCGTGCCCTATACTCCGTCGCCGCTATTGCAGGCCCGTCCCACGGGCTCATTTGTCCAGAAAGGAGCCCGTCATGGGCCTCATCGAGAAGATCGAGAACACCCAAATCAAGAGCGAGGTTCCCGACCTTCGCCCGGGCACGACCGTCGAGGTCAGCGTCCGCGTCATCGAAGGCGACAAGGAGCGTCAGCAGAAGTTCAAGGGCGAGGTGACGAACGTGCGCGGCTCCGGCATGCGCAAGACGTTCACCGTCCGCAAGATCTCGGAGGGCGTCGGAGTCGAGCGCACCTGGCCGTTGCACTCGCCGTCCATCGCCGCGATCAAGGTCCTGGGCCAGAAGCAGGTCCGCCGCGCCAAGCTCTTCTACCTCCGCAAGCTGAAGGGCAAGTCCGCGCGGCTCAAGGACGTCGTGGTCGCCGGAGGCAAGAAGGCGAAGTGACGCTCCCGCGCTGGCGGCAGTTGGCGCTCGCCGAAGCCCGCATCGCGGGCGGGGGCGCCACGGTCGCCGGGGTGGATGAGGCTGGCCGCGGTCCGCTCGCGGGGCCGGTGGTCGCCGCCGCGGTCGTGCTGGATCTTTCGCACGACTGGGACGGTGTCGGTGACAGCAAGACACTGAGCGCGGCAAGGCGCGAAGTGCTCTACGCCCGGGTCCTCTCGAGGTCCCGGGCGTTTGCATGGTGCGTGACCGGTGCGCGCGCGATCGATCGCGACAACATCCGCCGCGCGACGCTGGCTTCCATGCTGCGCGCGGTCCAGCGGCTCGCGATCGCGCCGGGCATCGTGCTGGTGGACGGCATCGATCGCGTCCCTGGCCTGACGTGCACGCAGCACGCCGTGGTGGACGGCGACGCCACGTGCCTGTCGATCGCGGCCGCGAGCATCGTCGCCAAGGTGGTGCGCGACCGGATCATGGAGCGGCTCGATCGCGTCTACCCGCAATACGGCTTCGCACGCCACAAGGGCTACGGCACGCCCGAACACCTCGAGGCGCTGCGCGCGCACGGGCCCTGCCCGCTGCACCGCATGAGCTACGCGCCGGTGTCGGCGCTGGAGCTGCCGCTGGGCTGAGGCGGCGTATCCGAGCGATGCCGGCCGCCAGCCGATCGGCGGCAGCGAGTTCCTGACCCTCCGGCCAGGGGCTCGTGTTACGAAACCGCGGTACTTGTGCATAAGTACCGAGGTTTCGTAACATGGCACCCATGAAGACGACACTCGCCGAACGAACACTCGCGCTTGTCCGCAAGGCCGGGCTGCTGAGGCCGCGCGACCTCGACGTGCATGGCATTCCACGCGTGTACCTGCTGCGCCTGATGGAGCGCGGTGAGCTGGAGCGGGTGGCCCTTGGACTCTATCGCGTCCCCGGAGCGCGGAGCGACGCACGCCAATCGCTGGTGGAGGGGACGCGCCGAACACCCGGCGGCGTCTTGTGCCTGCTGTCGGCGCTGCAGCTCCACGGCCTCACCACGCAAGCCCCATTCGAGGTGTGGGTGGCCGTGCGCGCCAAGGCGTGGCGGCCGCGAGCCAGCCCGGTGCCGTTGCGCATCGTGCATCTTTCGGGCGCCGCGTTCGAGCACGGCATCGAGTCGCACGCGATCGATGGCGCGACCGTGCGCGTGTACAGCGCTGCCAAGACCGTTGCCGACTGCTTCAAGTTCCGTGGAAGCGTCGGGCTCGATGTTGCCATCGAGGCGCTGCGCGACTATCGCCGGAAGAGGCGGGGGAGCGTGGATGCCCTTTGGAGCGCCGCGCGCGTCTGTCGCGTAACGCGCGTGATCAAGCCCTATTTGGAGGCCACTGCATGAACCCGCGTGTGCCGCGCGACCTGGTTGCGTCGGTGCGCGGTCGGCTCGAACAGGCCGCTCGGCGGAGGCGCGAGGACTTCCAGGTGACGCTGCTCAGGTACGGCATCGAACGGCTGCTGTACCGGCTTGCCCGCTCCCCCCACCGGTCACGTTTCGTGCTCAAGGGTGCCATGCTCTTCGAAGTCCGGGGTGCGCACGCCCATCGCGCCACGCGCGATCTCGACCTGCTGGGAACAGGCGCCGTCGATGAGCCGTGGCTGCGCGACATGATGGGGCAACTGTGTCGCGTGGAGGTCGAGCCGGACGGGCTGCACTTCGACCCAGGATCCGTTCGCCTCTCCACGATTCATGACGAGCAGGCCTACGAGGGCTGGCACGTTTCGCTCGAGGCGATCCTCGGCACCGCGAGGGTCCCGCTGCAGATCGACTTCGTGTTTGGGCAGGCAGTCGACCCGCCCGCTGAAGAGGTCGAATATCCGGGGCTGCTCGACCTGCCGCGGGCAATCCTGCTGGCGTATCCACGCGAGGTGGCAGTTGCCGAGAGGTTCGAGGCAATCGTGGCGTTGGGGATCCCGAACAGCCGAATGAAGGACTTCTTCGACATCGCGTTCCTCGCGGACACGTTCGATTTCAAGGCGGAGCGACTCGTGGCGGCGCTGCGGGCGACCTTTGGACGGCGGCAGGCCGGGCTGCCGGAGGCGTCTCCGCCCGGCCTGACGGCTGAGTACTTTGGGGATCCGGACCGGCTCCGCGACTGGAGTGCCTTCACGCGACGTGCGGGCGTGGCGGCGCACGCGCCGACGCTTGCGCAAGCCTGCGCAAGGATCGAGGCGCTCATCATGCCCGCAGTCGACTGGGCGCGGATGGGAACGGTGCCGGCGCGCGTCTGGCGGTCAGACCGTGGCTGGGGGGTGGAATAGGAGTCGGTCGGCCGCGCCGGAGCCGTGTTGTGGAGACGATGAGGACAGCGGTGGGTCGAGCTTCGGGGCACCCACCGAAGGCGGGTCCGGATGACGCGCAGATCGCGCTCGCAGGCCACGGACTCAGGAATCGTCCGGGTCAGGGCCACGTCGGCCACCGCCGTCCGCCATGCGCGCCGCCCGCTTCGTGCTACATTGAACCTCTCTCGCCCCCGCACTCGGAGCGAGCATGGGACTCGCGCAACAACGCGGCCGGGCCGGTGAGGCGCTGGCCGTGGCGTATCTGGAGCTGGTGGGCTGCCGCCTGGTCGCGCGCAACGTGCGGTTCGGTGGCGTCGAGGTGGACGTGGTGGTGGATGACGGCGCGACGCGGGTGCTGGTCGAGGTCCGGTTGCGCACGCGCGCCGGTTTCGGCGGCGCGGCCGTCACCGTGGATCACCACAAGCGGGAGCGGCTCGTGCGCGCGGCCCACGCGCTCGAACAACAGGGCGCCGCGCGGGTCCGCGTGGACGTCCTCGCCGTGGATCTCGCGGCGGACGGCGCGACGCTCACGCACTACCGCAACGCGGTGACGGACTGACCGGGACGGCATGGTTCGAATCCCACGCATCGGACGGCTGAGGCTGCCGCGGCTGAACGCCGCGCGCTGGCGGGCGCGACTGCGCGCCCAGCGCGCGTGGTGGCGTCGTCGCCTGCGGGCCCTGGCGCGCAATCGCGAGGTGCTCTTTCCCGCCGCCGGCGGTGGCGTCGTCGCCGTCGAGACGCTGAGCGGCGGCGCTTCCGCGGCAGGCCCGCGCATCGCCATCCTGCACGCCACCGCAGGCGCGGGTCACCGCAGTGCGGCGCAGGCTCTGGCCGCAGCCATGTCGGCTCTCTCTCCCGACGCGCTCGTGCGCGAGGTGGACACGCTGGTCTTCGCCTCGCGCTTCTACCGCTCCACGTACGCGCAGGGCTACAACGCCATGGCGCAGCGCGCGCCGCGGCTCTGGGGCGCGCTCTACGCGCTGTGGGAGCAGCAGCCCGTCAACCGCAGCGCGGGACCCGCGCGGCTGGTGTTCGACCGGCTCTCGCTGCGCCGCCTTGTGCGTGTCGTCGAGCACGAGGCGCCGGACGCGGTCGTGTGCACGCACTTCCTGCCGGTCGAGGCGCTTTCTCCGCGGCGCGGACAGGGGCGCATGCGCGTGCCGTTGTACTGCGTGATCACCGACTTCACCGCGCACCCGATGTGGGCGTACCCGCACGTGGACCGCTACTTCGTCGCCAGCGAGGAAGTGGCCCTGGAGCTGCACGGCCACGGCGTCCCGCGCGAGCGCATCGAGGTGACGGGCATTCCCGTGGATCCGCGTTTCGCGCGCACTCTCGGCCGCGAGGCGGCGCGAGTGCGCATGGGCCTCGATCCCGCGAAGCCGGTCGTGCTCGTGATGGGTGGCGGCAGCGGCGTGGGGCCGATGTCGGAGCTGGCGCGCCGGCTGGCCGCGCTCGCGGTCCTGCCGCAGGTCGTGGTCGTGTGCGGCACCAACAAGCGGCTCGCACGCGACGTGTCCGCGCTGCCCGACGCGCGCGCCGGCCGCGTGCGCGCGATCGGGTTCTCGGATGAGGTGGACGTGCTGCTCGAGGCCGCGGACGTGGTGGTGAGCAAGGCGGGCGGGCTCACGTGCTCCGAGGCGCTCATCAAGCGCACGCCGCTGGTCGTCTTCCGCCCGACGCCGGGGCAGGAGGTGCGCAACGCGCAGTACCTGGAGTCCGGCGGTGCGGCGGTGCACGCGGACTCGGCGGAGATGGTCGCGGACACGGTCGCGCGATGGCTCGGAGATGACGCCGAGCGCGAGCGCGTCCGCGGGAACGCCGGCCGGCTCGCACGCCCGCTCGCCGCGGAGACGATCGCGCGCCGCGTGCTCGAGGCGCTGCCGCGACCGTGACGGGCGCGGCGCCGGCCGGTCCGGTCCGCGCCCGCTACCTGCCGCCGCGCACCGCGCGCGCAAACGCCTCGAGATCGTCGTAGCGTCCCCGCCATGTGGCATACAGAACCGCGAACGTGCCGGGAACCCGGTCCAGTTCCGGCAGCACTTCGCGGATCGCATCGGGCGGACCGTCGTAGTAGCCGCCCCAGACCTGGGGGTGTCCGGCGCCGCCGAAGAAGTGCAGCGAGCTGCCGACGTGATCGCTGTTCCAGTTGACCACCACCATGTCGCGGTCGAGTGCTTCCCACGTGCCCGCCAGGCTGCCGCGCACGAGGTAGTAGTGGTCCACGGCGTTCTGCTCGGGGTCGAACATGTCGCCCCATATGCACAGGCGGAGGTCGCCCGCCGCGGCGCGGATCGCGCGGATGTCGGCGGCGAGGATTTGCGCCGGCGTGCGACCGGTCGCCAGGCAGGTCGAGTCGAGTCCCATGGCGCGTATCTCGTCGTGCATCAGGAACAAGGTGCGCGCTCCGAACAGCTCGCGCACGCCCCGGATCTCGGCGATCTGGCGCGCGATCACCGCGGTGTCGCTGAGGCAGCACGCCACCTGCCCGCGCATGACCACGGCCGCGCTTTGCCACGACGCGCGCAGCCGCGTGCCGTCGGGCCGGTGCACGCGCACGAGGGGCGGCTCGTGCCACACGTCGAACTGACCGCGCCACGGGCTCGCGCCCAGGAGCGTGTCCACGACCGGCTCGAAGTCGCGGCCCTCGGTGAGGCCGCCGATGCGGAAGGCGAGTCCCGGCCGGCGGACGAGGTTCACGGGCCCCGCTTCCTCGATGCGCCAGTCCGCCCAGCGCAGCGCGCCGCTCGAGCTGCGCGACGTGCTGAAGCCGATCGTGACGCGGCGGTGATCCAGCGAGTTGAAGACCACGTTGCGCGCTTCCGGTTTCGCGCCGGCGGGGGAGGGCACCGGGGTCCACGCGAGTTCGCGGCCGTCGCCGGTGACGCTGACGCGCGCCTCACCGCGAAAGTTCTCACCCGCGAGCGTCAGCGCGACGTGGTAGCAGCGCCATGGCGAGACGTCGATCGTCCACGCGAGGCGCGGTCCGCCCGCGATGGCGCGCGCCGAGGTCCCGTTCAGCTCCACGCCGGAATCCACGCGTTCCGGGCGGGTCGCGAGCGATACCGCAGGATCCGCGACCACGTGCGCGATGCCGCCGCGCACCTCGAGGAGAGCGCCCCGCACCGGGATGGCCTCGGCGAGATTCGGGTCGGCGGTCAGCATGGCGCCGTTGCCGCGCCCGACCAGCGAGACGCCGGGCACGATCTCGAGCCGCAGCGAATCCGCGAGCGCGCGCAGGCGGCGCACGTTCGCGAACCAGGTCGCGCTCTGGTCGCCGGGACGAGCAAAGTGCCCGTCCACGAGCACGACCTTCGCGTAGCCCGCGGCGGCTGCGCGCCGCCAGATCGCCGGGATCCTCGCCATGGTGGCGGGTTTGGCGAGGTCATCGGCCTCGTAGAACCACAGCTCGCGCGGCGTGGTGGAGGACGCCGGGCGGCAGGCGAGGAACATCGATGTGACGGCGACGAGCGCGGCTGCACCGGCGAGCGCGGCGACGAGCGAACGGTTCATGGATGGCCTCCGTGCCGCACGCTAACCCGGAGCATTCATGAACCGCCAGCCGGGGGCGGGTGCGGGAGCGGGGGTGACGGCTGCTCCCGGAGGGGGCCGCGCCGGAAACGAAACAGCCGGCTCTCGGGAGGAGAGCCGGCCGATCGTACGCCCAGGATGCTGTCAGTCTCGGGGGAACGACCTGAACTCCGGGGCAACACCGAAGCGGGGAGGATGGACTCGCACGCTGATTGCACGCTGCATGTTCTGATGCGGGTCTCAAGTGCGGGATTCGGGGTTTGCACCCGTATTCGGGGCCTTGACCCACCGCCAAGCGGCCCACTAGCTTGCAACGACTTGCATGCCCAGTTCTCCCCCACGTCGCGCCCGGGTTTCCACCGCGACCCGCCGGAGTGTCCGTGACGCACGAGATGCACCACGCCGAACTGATCGATGGCCTGCTGGCGGGCGCCCGCGTACCGCTGGCCCGCGCCATCTCGTGGGTCGAGAACGAGCACCCCGACGCGGCGGCCATCCTGGATACCTGTTTCGCCCGCTCGGGGCGCGCGCTGCGGATCGGCATCACCGGCCCTCCCGGCGCCGGCAAGAGCACGCTGGTCACCAAGCTCGCGCTGGAGTACCGCCGCCGCGGCGAGACCGTCGCGATCGTTGCGGTGGACCCCACGAGCCCGTTCTCGGGTGGCGCGCTGCTGGGCGACCGCGTGCGCATGCTGGAACTCTCGGGCGATCCCGGCGTGTTCATCCGCTCCATGGCAACGCGCGGCAGCCTGGGCGGCCTCGCGGTGCACACCGCGCAGGTGTGCGACGTGTTCGACGCCGCCGGTTACTCGCGCATTCTGATCGAGACGGTCGGGGTCGGGCAGAGCGAGCTCGAGGTCGCGCAGACCGCGGACACGACCGCAGTTGTGCTGGTGCCCGAATCGGGCGACGCGGTGCAGGCGATGAAGGCGGGTCTCATGGAGATTGCCGACGTCTTCGTGATCAACAAGTCCGATCGCGAGGGCGCCGAGCGCGCCGTTCACGCCATCCGCTCCGCGCTCGAGCTGCGCGCGAAGCTCAGCGAGTGGCGCATCCCCGTGGAGCAGACCGTGGCGTCCACGGGCCGGGGCGTCTCCACGCTCGCGGACCGCTTCGAGGAGCACCTCGTGTTCCTCGGCGAGACCGGCACGCTCGAGCGCCGCCGCCGCCTGCGCCTGGCGCAGCGGCTGGAGGACCTGGTGCGCGCGCGGCTGTGGGCGCGGTTCCGCGAAGAGCTCGCGCCGGACGCATGGGACGAGGCGGTGGCCTCGCTGGCCGCCCGCCGCGAAACGCCGCACCAGGCGTCGGGGCGGCTGACCGGCGGGGGCGGCGCGAAAGGCTGAAGGCGGTGCGCGCGGGACGCCCCGGTCACGGGTCGGCAGCCTGCGCGCTGGATCGCCCTCCCGGGGGGGCGTAGACTTGCGTAGTCCCTCCACCGGATTCGCATTTCGCCAATCCCGAGCCCCGGGGGTGCACGATGGACCCTTGCGTCAATTCAGTACTGAAGGACTGCTCGAAGTCCATTCACAGTTCATGCATCGCCGCCGCGCTGCTGCTGGCGTCCGCCTTCCTGTTCGCACTTCCTGCGCATGCGGGCTGGAGTGCGAGCCCGGTCGAGGTGTACTCCACGTCGCATGAGTGCCCGCAGGTTGCCGCGGCCTCCGACGCCGCGCATGGCGCCGTCGTCGTGTGGCAGGAGACGACCACAGGCGCCCTCGGCGTGCTTCGCGCGCAGCACCTGCTCGCCGGCGGCGACGTCGATCCCGCATGGGGCGGGCCAGTGTGGGTGAGCGACACCGCGCTGGTGCGGAGCGTGCTGGTCGCCCTGACGGACGGTACGGGAGGCGCCTACGTGAGCTGGCTCGAGGGCCTCGACGTCTATCTCACCCATATCGACGCGAACGGTGCGCGCTCAGCGGGATGGCCTGCCCGTGGTCGCCGACTCGGCTCCCAGTACGATGCCGCGCAGCGCCCCAGCGTGCTGGTGGACGGCGCCGGCGGCATCTATGTCGCATGGCACCAGGCTTCCGACCCCTGGCCGACTTATGTCTATTTGATGCTGGCGCACCTGGGAGCCAGCAACGGTGCAGCGGACGGGTTCCCCGTGTCCGGAATACGCGCCATTGGCACGACCAGCGATGAGCAGGAGTGGGTGTGCACGAGCGCGATCGACCTCGCGCCCGATCACGGCCTGTGGGTGGCGTGGGGAACCTCGGTCCGGACCGAGGCGGATCCACTTCCAGGCGACTTCCGGCTGTTGCGGCTCACGCCCGCAGGTCTGCCCTTGCCGGGGTGGGACGCTCACGGCGTGTCGATCGGGACCTTCAATTCCGACAGGCTCGAGTTCTCCGACGCGGGCTGGACGCTGTTCCCTGCCATGTCGCTCGTCGGGGTTGCTTCCGATGGCGCCGGCGGCGCATTCGTCGACCGAGGGGATGTCCAGGGGTACGATCCCGTAGTTACGCCTCGCCTCATGCACTACGATGCGAACGGTGCGCTGGCCGGCGGCTGGCCAGCGGGCGGCGTCCTCATCTGCAGGCCCTTCGGGGTGCCCGGCAGCATTTCCCGGGACATGGGATACGGCGCGTCCCTGCGGGCGTTGCCGGATGGCGTGGGCGGGGTGTACGCCTCCTACGCGGGCTTGTTTGCCACGGACAGCCCGCCGGCGGTGCGTTTCGACCACTACGGTGCGGCCGCCACCAGGCTTGCGGGCGGCGCCGGCGCGGACCTGCCCGATTTCGAGGACGTGACCCAGAGTGGTGACGGTGGACTGCTGACGGCGAGCTGCCGGGCCTGGGGGCCGTACTCCGCCTGGGAGGCGCCGGCATACATCAGCTGTGGGCTGAGCAATGCGGGCAGCTACTACGCCTGGCATCCCGAGGCCGTCCAGCACTGGTACGGCGACGTCGGCGCCGCGGCAACGGGAGACGGCGGTGCGATCTTCTGCTGGTCGCAGTTGCTGGAGAGCCAGGGCATCTTCGCGGTGCGCCTGGAGGCGTCCGGACTCGCCGGCGTGCCCCGCACGCACGCCGTTGTCGCCCCAGGACTGGCGTTGCGCTTCGCTCCGGGCGTCGGGGTGCACGTCGACGCCGGGTTCGCCGCCGCAGGCGCGGTGCGGCTCACCCTGACAGACGTGGCGGGGCGCGCGGTGGCGCGGGAGCGGTTCACCGCGGGTACCGGCGAGCGCGAGTGGACGCTGGCGGGCACCGCGAGCCTTCCCGCGGGTCTGTACTTCGCCCGCATCGAGCACGCGAGTGGGGCGCTCACGGGAAGGGTGATCGTCACACACTGAGCGCCATGGTTCGAGCCTCGATGTTCGCGCAACGACGGGCTGCGCCGCACACTTGCCTGCCCGGGACTTGCGGGAGGAGAATCGTCATGTCTGCTCGGCATCCTCCGCAGTCGGTCGCGTGCGCGGCGGAGACGGCGGGCGGACCCCCGGTGCCGGGCCGGGGCATCCCCGGATCCGGATGAGCCGCGGGCCGCACGTACCGACGTTCGGCGCGCCTTCAGCCGGAACGCACGCGCGGAGATTCGCCATCATGCGCATTGCCTGCCGCCTCTTCGTGTCGAGCAGCCTCGCGCTCGTGCTCCTGCTGCAGTGGGTGGCGCCGGTTCGGGCCGCGTGGCCGACCGACCCTGCTGTCAACGTACCGCTCTGCACCATGAGCGATGACCAGTCGTTCCCCGCGATGGCCCCGGACAGCTCGGGCGGAGCCATCGTCACCTGGCAGGACGGTCGCGCCGGAGCCGGCTGCCTCATCTACGCCCAGCGGGTGGATGCGGCCGGAGTTGCGCGCTGGGCGGCGGACGGCGTGGCGATCAGCGCCGTCACGAACGTCTCGTACTACCCGGCGATCGCGTCGGACGGAGCGGGTGGAGCGATCATCACGTGGCAGGACTTGCGCAACGGCAACTACGACATATTTGCGCAGCGAGTGAATGCGTCGGGGAGCATCCAGTGGACGACCTGGGGGACGACCCTCTGCTCCGCGGCGGGCGAACAGTCGTGGCCGGACATCGTCGCCGATGGCTCGGGTGGGGCCATCGTCACGTGGATCGATTTCCGTAGCGGCACGTCCAAGGTTTACGCGCAACGGGTGAATGCATTGGGCGTGGTGCAGTGGCCGGCGAACGGCGTCGCGCTGCGCCCCGGGACGAACAAGCAGGTCAGCCCTCACCTCGTCTCGGACGGAGCGGGCGGGGCGGTCATCGCCTGGACCGACTATGACCCGGCGGCCAGCCCCATCGATCCCAACATCTACGCGCAGCGCGTGAGTGCAGCGGGCGCTCTGCAGTGGACTGCGAGTGGCGTGGCGCTGTGCACCGCGCCCGGCTACCAGATCATGCCGGTGATCGCTCCCGACGCATCGGGCGGAGCGATCGTTGCCTGGCAGGATTCCCGCAGCGGGGCGACCGATGTCTATGCGCAGAGGGTGAACTCGTCCGGGATCGTGCAGTGGACCGCGGACGGTGCGCCGCTGTGCACGCTGGCGAACGATCAGACGGTGACGGACATCCTGCCGGACGGTGCCGGGGGTGCGATCGCGACCTGGTACGACTCCCGCGTCGACGGAATGGACTACGACATCTACGCGCAACGGGTGAACGGGGCGGCGCTGCGTTGTGGACGACGGATGGCGTGGTGCTCAGCGCCGCCGCCCACAGTCGGGAGTGGCCGACGCTCGTCTCGGACGGTTTGGGCGGCGCCATCGTTGCCTGGCGTGACTTCCGTCGCGGCAGCGAATACGACCTGTACGCGCAGCGGGTGAGCGCGTCCGGGGCGGTGAAGTGGACGGCGGACGGCGTGGCGCTCGGCACCGCGACGGGCAACCAGTACATGCAGTCGATGGTGCCGGACGGCTCGGGCGGCGCGGTCGTCGCCTGGGAGGACGAGCGCAGCGGCAACAAGGACATCTATGCGCAGCGCTTGGGCGCGGACGGCCGACTCGGCGGTCCCGTGGCAGGGGTCGCGGCGCCAGGGGTGCCGGGACTGGCGTTGGCGCTGGGGTCCGCGAACCCGGCTCGCGGAAGTGCGGTGCTGCGCTGGTCGCTGCCGGCGGATGCTGATGTGCGGCTCGTGGTCTGTGACGTGGCGGGCCGTGTTGTGCGGGTGCTGGCGTGCGGGCGACAAGGGGCGGGTGAGCACCGCACGGCATGGGACGGCTGCGACGGCGCGGGTGCTCCGATGTCGGCGGGTCTGTACCTGGCGCACCTCGAAGCGGGCGGCCGCAGCCTGAGTGTGCGGCTCGCGCTCGTCCGCTAAATGACTTTCCCTGATTCGGCATCACCGCCGCGCACCCGGCCGAGACCACGCGTGCGCACGGTGTCCGAAGCGCGGCTCCCCCGCCCTCACGTGGTGCACCTCGCCATGCGC
>CAIXRL010000643.1 GCA_903921835.1 Candidatus Eiseniibacteriota bacterium
AGAGAAAATCTTGCGCATCGTTTTCGTATTCACCTCCCCTCGCTTCACCGCGCCGGAAGAACCGGCAACGGCCACTTGATTTGTCGAATGTCCTGGGAACTTGGTCTGAAGAAGAACACCACTGGTCGGAGAGCGGTGTCTGGCAAGCAGCGTCCCTGTGCTCACGGATGATCAGTTGTGGCAGACAGGGCGCGCCCGGACCTGGCGACACAGCGCGCGACCTGAAGCGAAGCGCAGGCTAGGGTTCCGCCACCCGTCTGTCAAATGGATTCTTCTTGAAACTTCGCGCACATTCTAGCGTCAACACCATGAGGTTCAACAACTTACAGAGATTGATCGGGATCTGCGTGGAGATCGTGAACATCCTCGACCCTGCCAAGGAGCCGTGCAGGCCGGCCGCGAAGCCCAAAACGAGCCACGAATCGAATGGCGCGCAGGCGTGCGTCATGAACGCCTGATGGCAGACGAGGCTCTCCACTCATTCCGGGCTTTCGGCGCGTGAAGGGCCTGAAGCGGTCAACGACCTCATCCCCCGCCGGAGGCGAACCGTCGCCGGGGATGGCTGAACGAGAGCGTCCCGCCGACGCCCGGAGCCTGCCGGCAGGCCGGCTAGCCCGCATCATTCATGAACCGCGAGCCGAGAGTGCGAGATGTGCGTCAGCCGCAAGAAGATCGGCCGGCCGCGCCGCAGCCGTGTTGTCCACACGATGAGGACAGCGGCCGGTCGAGCTTCGCAGCGGATGGCGCGCAGATCGCGCTCGCAGGCCGCGGGCTCATGAATAATGCGGGCTAGCCCGCGGGCGCGACTCCAGAGCGCCGCGGCCGGCTCGCGAGCGCTCGTCTCGCGCTGGCACATGCGCACCGCCAGGGTCCTGCTGCCGCGCGGACGGCGGAAGCAGTCCACGGGCCTGGCACGGCGCCGGCCGCGTCGTGCACGAAGCGCAGCTCCCCGGCGAAGCGGCGGCGGTGCGCCCTGCTGGCGTCCACCGGCTTGTCGAGCGCCGCGCGGTCCGTGCGCGGGGGCACGCGGTCCACGACGCCAAGGTCGAGCGTCAGCGGCCGTCGCGCCACCCCGCGGAAGGAGAGGCGGCGCCTTCCGGCGCCGCGCGCGAGGCCAGGCGGCCCCCCCGATGCGGGTATACGCACAACGGGCCCGCGGCGCGAAGCCGCGGGCCCGTGAAACCTCGTCGGAGCGCTACTTGCCAGCGCCGAGCATGCGCTCGCGCGCCTGGCTCTTGGGCAGTTCCGGCATGTGATCCGGCGCCTTGTGCAGGATGTGCGGCTGGTAGACCGCGAAATCGAACGTCGGGCTGTTGTTCTGCGTGTGGCACTTCTGGCAGGTCGCGGCCGTGATCCGGCGCGCCTGCGTCGGATAGGCCTCGTGCTGCGTGCCCATGCCATGGCAGACCTCGCACTGGACGTTGGCCAGTCGCGACGCATCCTCGGCGGTCTGGAACCCTCCGGGCTGCTTGTACCCGACGACGTGGCAGCCGATGCACTCGACGACCGCATCCTTCTTGGCGTCCACCAGCGTCTGCCAGGCACGCGAGTGCTTGGTGGTCTTCCACTGGTCGTACTCGGGTTTGTGGCAGCGCTGGCAGAACTCCGCTCCGAGGTAGTGGTCCACGGCCTGCTCGGTCGTGGCGCCGCCGTTGAGGCGATCCTGCTCCACCTTCACGGCCTTCTCCTTCTCCTTTTTGCGCAGCTTGTCGTTGAAACTGTCCTCGAAGCTCTTCACCAGCGTCAGGATCTCGGGCTTCTCCCCGACCTCGGGGCCGAGGATGTACGTGTCGTTCTCGCCCGACGTCATCTTGCGCGCGGGATCGAGGTTCACGACCGTGCGCCCGATGTACTGGCCCTGCTCGCCGCCGTAGCAGGCCACGGTCGCCTTGATCGTGCGCCCCTTCTGCAGCAGCGGGATGTTGCGGCCGCAGATGACCACGTCGATGCCGTCCACCGCGGTCACCAGGTCCTCGCTCTCGACCTTGCCGAGCATCGAAAGCAACACGACCACGGTCGCGCCCTTCTTGTGCAGTTCGTCCACGGTGCGCTTCGCCGCCGTCGCCGGATCCTCGATCACCAGTGAATCGCGCGACGAGCCGAGGTCCACCTTCTCACTGGTCAGCCCGAAGATGCCGGTGGTGACCGTCCCGACCTTCTTGATCACGTACGGCGCGACCAGCGTCTTCTTGGTGGCGCGTTCGAAGAGGTTCGCGCACACGAGCGGGGCCTGCGACCGCTTGTAGTTCACGAGCAGGAACGACCTGCCGTAGCGCAGCTCCTTCTCGGAGACGCCCACGGCATCGACCCCCAGGACCTTCATGGCATCCATGAGGAACCACGCCGCGTCCTGATAGTCGTCCTGTTCCGGGAAGAAGCCGCCGTTGTCCACCAGCAGCACCTGCCCGTACTGCGCCTTCACGCTGTCCGCAAAGCTCGCCCGCCGGGCGAGGCCCCCTTTGGGCGTGTGTCAACCACAGGGGCTGGTCTTCCCTTTCACGTCCGTCGTGGAGAGGACGATCAGCTTGTCGGGCTCGAGGACGGGCGCACTCCGCGTGGCCTTCACGGCAGCGCCCGAGAGCACGGTGATCGCGATCAGGACCAGCAGGGCGGCAAACAACCGAACGGCGACGGACTTCATGGCGGCAGAGATCTCCGTGAAAGTGGTGGCCCCTGAGCGGCCAGGGTCGAGAGAACGCAGACCAGTCTAGGGACCGGAACGGCCGTGGGTCAAGACATGGGCGGGTGAAGCTTCGTTCAACGGCTCATCGGCCGCCCCGGGAGACGGGCTTTGCCGGCCAGGGGAACCCGCAGCGAGCCGGGCCGGCCGGCGCCGGCCGGGATCGGCGCTCCGGACCATTCGACCAGCGCGTGAGCGGGTGGCGGCGATCGCGGCGGGCCGGTTGGAGCTTCACGTCGCGCCGGGTTACGCTCGCCATTCATGAAGCCCTACGAGGTACTGTCCGAAACCGACTGGGTGCAGGTGGAGCGCATTCACGACCTGCTCGACGAGGGCGAGGTCGAGGAGGCGCGCAGCGCGCTCGACGGCATGCTGCGCCGCAGGCCCGGCCAGCCGGACCTGCGTGTGCTCGACGCCACGCTGTGCCTCGAGGAGGGCGAGCCCACCGCCGCTCTCGAGGCGCTGCGCGGCGCGGAGCGCTCGGCCGATCCGGCCCACTTCTTCTACCTGCGCGCGGCCGCGCAATACGACGTCGTGCGCTTCGCCGAGGCGCGTGCCGACGCCGAGCGCGCGCTGGCGGTCCACCCGGACTACGCGCACGCCTGGGACCTGCTGTCGCGCATCGCCGAGCACACGGGCGACCTGCCGGCGGCCGGCGTGGCTGCCGAGCGTGCCCGCTCGCTCGACCCCGAGGGCTTTCCGTTGCCGCTCGAGCTCGCCGACGACGCGTTCGACGCGCTCGTGGAGAAGAGCGTCCGCGAACTACCCGCGCAGGTCCGCAAGAAGCTCGAGGAACTGCCCGTGCTGGTGCAGTCCCTGCCCACCCTCGAGATGCTCACCGCCGAGGAGCCGCCGCTCACGCCCGACCTGCTCGGGCTGTTCGTGGGCCGGCACATCTTCGCGCAGGGCTCGTCCGCGCC
>CAIXRL010000644.1 GCA_903921835.1 Candidatus Eiseniibacteriota bacterium
AGGCGAGCAGCCGCTTGTACTCGCCCTGCACAAGCATGAACGGCATGGCGACCAGCATGGAGAGCACGCCGAAGAACGCCATCAGCCCGCCCGGCCACGCCGGCCCGACGCACACCGACGTGATGGCGTGAAAGCGCAGCAGCGCCGCGAACGACGTGGCCAGCAGGCCCGTGGACATGAGCGCCGCGACCGGCGTGGGCGCCTGCGTGTACGCGTCCGGCAGCCACGAGTGCATGGGCGCGAGCCCCGCCTTGGCGCCGTAGCCCACGAACGCGAACAGGAACGCGAGCTTGACGAAGCGCGGGTCGAGCCGCGCCGCGTCGGCGCGCAGCGCGGTCCAGCGCAGGCCCTGCGGGCCCTCGCCGAACAGGTGCACGGCCGAGTAGAACAGCAGCACGGTGGCGAGCAGCGCCAGCGTGATGCCGACCGAGCACAGCAGCAGGTACTTCCAGCCCGCCTCGACGGCGCCAGGGCGGCGGTAGTAGCCGACCAGCATCGCCGAGGCCAGCGTGCTGCCCTCGATGGCGATCCACATCAGCCCCAGGTTGTCCGCCAGCGCCGCGAGCAGCATGCAGGCGACCAGCGCCAGGTAGAGCGCCTCGTAGCGCCCCGGCGCCCAGCGCGCGTCGGCGCGCTCGTGCGACACGACCGCGGCCATGTAGTGCGTGCCGTAGCTCGCGCACGCCAGCGAGACGCCGGTGACGATGATCACGACGAGCGCCGAGAGCGCGTCGGCGTGCAGCCAGCCGCCGGCCGCTTCGACGGCTCCGCCGTGCAGCACGCGGCGGGCGAGCAGCAGCGCCAGCGCGAACGCGACCGCGGAGCTGCCCACCAGCACGCGGCCCGTGGCCTTGCCGGCGCCCGTCAGCAGGACGGCCAGCGCGGCGAGCGGCGTGATGAGCAGCAGGGGAAGCAGGAAGCCCACGGTCAGCCTTTCAGCGAGGAGAGGCGCGTCGTGTCGGAGTCGCCGTGCGTCTCCTCGATGCGCTCCACGAACAGTCCGAACAGCGCGACGCCCACCAGCAGGTCGAGCAGCACGCCCATCTCGACCACGAGCGGCATACCGTAGGTGAGCGAAACGGCGGCGAGGAAGATGGCGTTCTCGACCAGCACCAGGCCCACCACCTGCATCAGCGCGCCGCGCCGGCTCACCATCACGAACAGGCCCACGAGCGTGCCGGCCACCGAGACGGGCAGGCAGGAGGCCAGAATGCTCGTGCCCGAGCCGAACAGCGCGCGCGTCTGGCTGAACGCGATCACCACCAGCGCGCCGCACACCAGCATGGCGCCCGGCACGCCGAGCAGCGGCTCGCTCACGAGGCCCGCCTTGCTGCTGCGCACCCGGCGCGCGAGCAGCGTGGGGATCGCGAACGCCTTGGTGGCGAGCACCAGCAGCGCGGCCAGCGCGATGTGGCGCGTGCCGGTAGCGAACGCGACCACGAGCGCGATCAGCCCGAGCGCGATCGAGTTGTAGCGATAGGCGCGCACCGCGGCCAGGACGCGCCGCTGCGCCGCGGCGTAGAGCGCGGTCAGCAGGAACGCGCCCGCCAGCAGGTTCACGGCGTTGCTGCGCGGCAG
>CAIXRL010000645.1 GCA_903921835.1 Candidatus Eiseniibacteriota bacterium
CACTGACACCGAGAAAGTGTAGGAGGTGTCCGCCACCAGTCCCGTATCGGCGTAGACGTTCGTCACGGCCAGGTCCAGATTCCTGTCGCCGTTCAGGTCCCCGATCGCCACGGAGACGGGCCAGAGCCCCGTCGCGAAATCCCTCTTCGGCCCGAAGGTCCCTTTGCCATCGCCAAGCAGCACTGACACCGAGAAAGTGTAGGAGGTGTCCGCCACCAGTCCCGTATCGGCGTAGACGTTCGTCACGGCCAGGTCCAGACTCCTGTCGCCGTTCAGGTCCCCGATCGCCACGGCGACGGGCCAGAGCCCCGTCGCGAAATCCGTCTTCGGCCCGAAGGTCCCTTTGCCATCGCCAAGCAGCACCGACACCGTGTTGCCAGGCGTGTTGTAGTCACCGCCGTTCGCCACCGCCAGGTCCGGCTTCCCGTCCCCGTTCAGGTCCCCGATCGCCACGGAGCGGGGAAGCCTTCCCGTCGCGAAGTCCGTCCTCGCCCCAAAGCTGCCAATGCCGTTGCCGAGCAATACGGATACCGTGTTGGACCCGTAGTTCGCCACCGCCAGGTCCAGGTTCCCGTCCCGGTTCAGGTCCCCGATCGCCACGGAGATGGGATTGATCCCCGTCTCGAGGCTGGCCTTCGCCTGGAAGGTCCCGTCGCCCTCGCCGAGCAGCACCAACACCGTGCCGGAACCCGGAAGGTTGGGAGATGGGTCGCGGCCACATATCGCCACCGCCAGGTCCGGGTTCCCGTCCGCGTTCAAGTCCCCGATTGCCAGGGAATATGCGCCATCCGCTTCCCAGACGTCCGTCTTCGCCCCGAAGGTCCCGTCGCCGAGGCCGAGCAGCACCGACACCGTGCCGGGCCGGGCCAGGTAACCGTGGTTCGCCACCGCCAGGTCCGGGATCCCGTCCCTGTTCAGGTCCCCGATCGCCACGGAGAACGGCGTGACCCCCGTGCCGAAGTCCGTCTTCGCCCCGAAGGTCCCGTCGCCGTTGCCGAGCAGTACCGACACGTTGTCTGACCAGGAGTTCGCCAGCACCAGGTCGGGTATCCCGTCGCCGTTCAAGTCCCCGATCGCCACACAGGAGGGATGGCTCCCCGCGTCAAAGGACCGGAAGGGCGCGAACAACGGATCGGATGCCGCCATTCGGGGGACAGCGGACAAGGCTCCGATCACGATGAAGGCCAGCGTGATGATGAGCAGCGGGCGGCGGGAGAACTCGCGCCGTGCGGGGAGCGGAGAGCACTTGCCGAACATGGATGGTTCCGATCTCACCGCAAATGCCCAGGTGCAGCGCGGGGGTGCGGCAATCCCACGCGGGCGTTCTTGCCTGAAGCCGAGCTGAAAACGACTGCTGCATGCTAGCAGACGTTCGCTTGCGGGCCAATGAATCTGGCACCCATGAATCTGCGCCCATTGCCGCCGCACGTCGGGTGGCGTGCTGCGGGCGGCCGCCGTTCGTGTTGCCGGGGTTCAGGATGACGCGTCGATTCCGCGGGCGGATCGCGGCGCCGCGCACGCGGCTGCCGATCGCGGTGGCGGGGCAGACGCGCGGCACTGTCGCGGGCGACGGCGGCCAGCCCGGACGATTCAAGAACCGCGAGCCGGGAGTGCGGGATGTGCGTCCGCAGCAGGAAGATTGGCCGGCCGGGCGCAGTCGTGCCGGAGACCCGATGAGGATAGCGGCCCGTCGAGCTTCGGGGTACCCACCGAAGGTGGGTCCGGATGGCGCGCAAATATCGCTCGCAGCCCTGCGGGCTCATGAATCGTCCGGACCAGGGCCGACGGGCGCGCGATCGCCCCGGGGTCGGGAGATCGCATGGCGGCCCTGCAGGCACCGGGCCGGATCGGACTGGACGAGGTGGCGTGGGATCGGCGGCGGCAAGGGGCTTCCGGGCCCGGCACCGTTCCTGCGGGCGCTGGGGACGAAGGGGCGGCGCGGGATCCGCGCGCGTCGTGAGCCGCCCGGGCTGCCGGTCGATCATCGCCGGCGATCCCGGACCCCACCCGGCGATCGCGAGCAGCGGAACGCTCTGCGCGGTCAGTCCTCTTCCGAGTAGATCCTCTCGCACAGGCGCGAAAGCTCGGCCGCTTCGCGGGCCGTGATGCGCTTCGCGAACTCGCGCTGCACCGAGCGCACCCGTCCGTGCATGCCCGCAAGCAGCTCGCGGCCCTTCGCCGTGATGCGGGCGATGGACTGGCGGCCGTCCTCGCCCGAACGCGACCGCTGCACCAGCCCGCGGCGCACGAGACGATCGATCATGCGCGTCAGGTCGGGAGCGCGATCGAGCACGCGGCGCGCGATCTCACCACGAGGGTAGCCCTCGGGGAAGGCGCCGTTCAGTATGCGCAGCACGTTGTACTGCGCCTGTGTCAGCCCCGCACCTTCGAATACTTCATCCATTCGTCCGCGGGTGTGGTTGCTGGCGAGGATGAGGTTGAGCAGGGCCTCGTGGTGCGGACCCTCGAAGCGCTTCGTGGCAAGTCGTTCCTGAAGTGCGCGTCCCATGCAGCCAAGGATGCGTGAGAGTGGCCAAACACGCAACCTCTGTTGCCCCGCGGGAGCGCGGGCCACCGGAGGCCGCCGGCGCGGACCCGCCGCGCGCGGGGGCCGCGG
>CAIXRL010000646.1 GCA_903921835.1 Candidatus Eiseniibacteriota bacterium
GAGGGCGGCACGGGCCGCGCCGCGCCCCTGATGCCGCGGTGGAAGGGGCTCCCAGCCGTGCGGCCCCGTGCCGCGCGACGCACCGCGCCGCGCCTGCGCCCCTCGTGCCCGGGTGGCGAACCACCCGCGGTGGCGGTGCGGCGCAAGAGCGGCCAAGACGAGTTGGCGCCCTCGGTGGTAAGGTGCGGGGGATGTCCCAATCGTCTGCCGCGCGTGGGGTTGATTCCACGCGCGGCCATCCGAGCATTCAAGTTGCGCCTGCATCCTCGACAGCCCGGTCGCGATCCCGACCGCACGCCCGAATCCCGGTCTGCGGCCTGTTCATCGCAAGGTTGGTTCCGACCGGCAACGGATCATGCGGAAGGAGTCACTCGTGGCAGGAGTTCAGCGACCGTCTTTCCTCAAGAGGCAGAAGGAACAGCAGCGTGCGGCGAGAGCGGCGCAGAAGCGCGAGACGAAGCGCCTGAACAAGCTGGCAAAGGCTGCGGGTACCGCGCCCGAACCGGAGGAGGAGTTCCAGGTTCTCGACGGGCCTCCCGACCCGCAGGATCAGGAGTAGCGCGCTTCAGGCCGCGGCCCGCTCCCCAGCGTGTCGGGGAGCGTGAGCGCGAAGATCGTTCCCGACTCCACGGAACTCTGAAGTGGACGCGGCCCCCCGGAGAGACCCTTTCGCCAACAGGGGCAAGCCGTTCGTGCCGACCCCGCGCGACCTCGCCCGGCCGGATGCGGAAGGAGCGCTGGGCGGTCCGGAATCGGATCGCTCCCGGGATCCCGCCCCGGGGTCGTGGACGGCAAGCGTGGCCGCCTCGGCGCCGTGTTCGCAGCGGAGAGCGGACGTGCCCTCGTTGCGGCTCGCCGGCTCGTCGTATCTCGGAGGTCCGTGGAGTGGCCGGCCCGGCAGTCCGTTTCGCGTGTCAGCGCGAGTCCTGCGGCTGCAGTCCCAGCGCCGAGTTGATCCAGCGCACGAGCGGCGTGATCGCCTTGAAGTCGGACGACAGCGTGCTCGCCAGGCGCGCACCGAGCACTTCCTCGTCGCTGAGCTTGCGGCCCACCGTGAACGATTGGTGGCGCAGCCAGCGCGCCGCGGGGTGTTCCGCCGGATAACCGCGGGGGACGCGCGTGAGCATGGACTCCTCGCTGAGCGCGCCCATGCGGCGGCGCAGCGCGGGGGAGCGCGCGCTGCGCTCGAAGGCGGGGGGATCCGCGGCGAGCGCGGCGCGAATGCGCTGGAGCGCGGGGCGGGGGGGCATCCAGCAGCCGCCGCCGACGAACGACGCGCCGGGCTGCAGGTGGAAGTAGAAGCCCGCGCCGCCGCCGTGCGCCTCCCGACCGACCTTCGACGAGGCGTCGGCGTGGAAGAACCAGCACGCGGCGTGGGTCTTGTACGGCGACTTGTCCGGCGAGAAGCGCACGTCGCGATACAGCCGGAAGATGGAGCGCTTCGGATCGCCGGTCATCTCGGGCGCGAAGCGCGCGATGCGCAGGTCGAGGTCCTCGACCAGTTCGCCCATCGGGTCGCGCACCTCGCGCAGCCAGTTCTCGCGGTGCTTCTCGAACCAGTCGCGACGGTTGTTGCGGGCGAGGCTCCTGAGGAAGCGCAGCGCGTCGTCGGTGAAGAAGCTCATGGTGGGTTCCCTTCGCTTGCGGAAGCGTGAGTCCGGGAGCGCCGGGTGGGGGAGGGTGAGGTGCGCGAAATGCTTTCGCGGTGATTCGCGCGCCAGCCGCGAACCACCGCGATTGTGCATCGTGCCGTGTGGTGGTGTGTCAGGCCTTGCGGCGAACCTGCAGTTCCCGCTCGGCCTCGAGCCAGAACTCGATGTCGCGGCCGTGCGGATGGCCCGAGCGCTCGAACAGGTCATAGGCGCGCGCGGCGATCGTCTCGTGGTTGAGCTCGAACACCTGCGCGAGCCGAACGGGCGCCGCCTTGCCGGTCGACGGGCGCGGCTTCGCGGCCGGACGCGCCGAGGTCGCGGACGTGGTGGCACGGCCCTTCTTCGGCGCCACTTTCTTCACGGGCTTCTCCATGGTTCCCTCCATGTGGTGGGGATGCGGCCGCGGAGTCACGAGGGTGCGCGGCACGTGGGCTGACAACGAGGCGCGACGCATCCTGCGCCGGCGCCGATCCTCACATTCGTGCCGGAGTGTCCAATGAGCGCCGTTCGAGGTCAAGCCGGGATGGACGGAAGTGTTAGGCTATTGTCAGTCGCCTGGGAACAGCCCGGACGATTGATTCATGAACCGCGGGCTCGTGAATCGTCCGGGCTGACGAAGGGTCACGATCCTGAACCCCGGAGTCGCGAGAATGCCCCGCCCGGCCGTTGCCACGCCCGAAACTGTCCGGTCGCCAGGCGCCTCGCACCGGGGCGCCCGGTGGGCAACCGCTGTCGCGTGGGCGGCCGCGATGCTGCCGCCGCTGGCGGCGTACCTCGCCACGCTCCACCCGGGCCTGCCCGCGGGAGATTCCGGCGAGCTCATCACGGCCGCTGCGACCGGCGGCAGCGCGCACCCGCCGGGTTACCCGCTCTGGGTCATGCTCGCTTGGGCCTGGCGCTTCGCGCTGCCGTTCGGGAGCGTGGCGTGGCGCCTGAACCTCCTCTCCGCAGTGACCATGGCGCTGGCTGCGGGCGTGCTCGCGGCGGCCGTGCACCGCCTGGTGAGTTCGCGTGTCGCGGGCGTGCTCGCCGGCTGGATGTTCGCGATCGCGGTCCCGGTGTGGACGAATGCCATCGTCGCGGAGGTGTTCGCCCTGAACGCGTTGCTGGCGGCGTGCGCGCTGCGCGCGCTCGCCGAGCTGGCCGCGGTGGAGCCTCGGCCCGCCCGGCCGCGCTTGGCGCTGCTCGCGCTCGCGTTCCTGACCGTGCTCGCGTTCTCGCACCACCACACGCTGCTGCTGCTTTCGCTGCCCGCGACGTTCACGGCGCTCGCGCCCGCCTGGCGCGGGGCCGTGGGAAGGCGCGTCGCCCTCGCGACGCAGGCCGGGGCGCTCAAGCTGCTGGCGCTCACCCCGCTGCTGTGGCTGCCGTGGGCGGCCCACCGCGCGGGGGCGCTGCACTGGGGGGACGCCGGCACGCTGCGGGGGTTCGCGGTGCTGTTGCTGCGCGCGGAGTACGGCACGTTCCGGCTGGACCCGGCGCAGGCGGGGTTGCACGCGGGGGGCAGCCACCTCGTCCGCTTCGCGCAGTCGCTCCCCGCGGCGTTCGGGTGGCTGCCGTTGCTGCTGGCCGCCGCCGGAGCGCTGGTGCTCGTCCGCCGGGCGCGTGCCGTGGCGTTTGCGCTCGCCGTCTACGCGGCGCTCCAGGCGTGGTTCTACACGCGCGTCGGCTTCCCCACGGAGGATGCCCGGCTGCGCGGGGTCGTCGAGCGCTTCGACATCCTGCCGCTGCTGGCGCTGGCGCTGCTCGCGGGGCTCGGCGCCGCC
>CAIXRL010000647.1 GCA_903921835.1 Candidatus Eiseniibacteriota bacterium
CGCGCCCCGTCGTCGCGACGGACGTGGGCGGCGTGCCGGAAGCGATCGACAACGGCGTGCACGGCGCGCTGGTGCCGCCCGGCGAGGCGCTCGCGCTGGCCGACGAGCTGGAGCGCTTCCACCGCAAGACCGAGCGCGCGGTCCGGCTCGGTCGCGCGGCGGGCGAGCGCGTGCGGCGCGAGTTCCTGTGGCAGGCCGTGGCGGAGGGTTTCGAGGCCGTGTACGACGAAGTGCTGGGGCTCGCGACGTTCTCGCCCGAGGACGCGGCGTCGGCGCCGCGCGGAGCCGGGCGGTGACGCTGGGCGTCGTGGTGCCATGCTACCGGCAGGAGCGGTTCCTGCCCCGCACGCTGGCCGCGCTCGAGCTCGCGCTGGACGGCCGCGACTGGTGCGGCGTGCTCGTGATCTCGGCGCCGGACGGTGCCGGTGAACTGCCGCCTCTGTCCGCGCACTGGCAGGTGCTGCGACCCCCGGTCACGCATCCGCTCACGCCGGGAGCCGCCCGCAACCTCGGCTTCGCGGCCTGCGGGGGCGCGTGGGTGTTGTTCGTGGATGCCGACGTCGAGGTGGAACCGGGCTGGCTCGAGCGCGCGCTGGAAATGCATGCGGGTGACGTTTCGCGCGCGGGGTTCTGGGGCCGGCTGGAGGAGTGGTTCGTGGACGGCGGCAGGGAGCGGCCGGGAGTGCGCGACATGTACCGAATCGGCGATGCCGAACGCGACAGCGATTACCTGGCGACTCTGGCGTTCTACCGCCGCGAAGCGCTCGAGCGCGCGGGCGGCTACGAGCCGCGCCTGAACAGCGAGGAGGACTTCGAGCTGGGACTGCGGCTGCGCCGGTCGGGCTTCCGCCTGAGCAGCACGGGAGGGCTGGCCGGGCGCCACTGGAGCGGCCCGCGCCCGAGCTTCTCCGAGATTGGACGGCGCTGGCGCACGGGCCTGTGTTTCGGGCAGGGCCAGGTGCTGCGACTCTACCTGGGACGGCCGGGACTCGGCGAGCACGTGCGGCGGCAGGGCCTCTACTTCGCCATACTGGCGCTGTGGCTGGCCGCCGTCCCCGCCGTGCTGCTGGGGGGTGCGCGTGGACTGGCCACGTGGGCGCTGGCGCCACTGGCGCTGTTCACCCTCATGACGGTGCGCAAGCGCAGCGCAAGACTGGCGCTGCACGCGCTGCTCACCTGGAGCGTGCACGCGGCCGGCCTCGTGGTCGGCTTCGCGCGCGGCGGCCCGGCGCCGCCGGCGACGGAGGGCGCGTGCTGATCCACGCCGCGTACGACAACGACATCCATCCCGCGCGTTTCGGCGGCACGCAGCGCAGCTTCGGGCTCGCCCGCGGCCTCGCCCGGCAGCATCGCGTGCGGGGGCTGTGTGTGGTTCCCAATCGCATCGGGGCGCCGGTCGAGGAGACCGTCGCGGGCGTCACGATCGTGCGCCGCAAGGCGTGGCAGACCAGCGTGGCGTGGCGTCTCGAGCGCATGGGCCTTGCGCCGCTCTTCTGCGCCGAGGCCGGCCATCGCGCGAACCGGACCGCATATCGGGCCGCGCTGGGCGCGGGCGCGGACGTGCTCGCGACCGACCTCGCGCTCTCCGGGCTGCTCGACGGAGCGAGCGCCCCGCTGCGCGTCTACGCGTCTCATAACGTCGAGTACGACCGCTTCGTGGAGGGCGCCCCGCGCCTGCTGGCTCGCGCGCGCTGGGCCGGGCGCCTGCGGGCGCTGGAGGGGGCCGCGGTGCGCCGCGCGGACCTCACCGTGGTGTGCACCGACGAGGACGCCGCTCGCATGCGCGAACTGTACGGCGCCGATGCGGCACGGCTGGCGGTCGTGTCCAACGGCTTCGACGAGACCGAGTTGCGCACGCCGACGGCCGCCGAGCGCGAGCGCGCCCGCGCCGCGCTGGGGCTGGGGAGTGGCGAGTACTGCGCCGTCTTCGTGGGGGCCGACTGGGGCCCGAATCGCGAGGCGCTCGCGTGGCTCGTCGAGCGCGTGTTTCCGGCCCTGGCCGGTGAGCGCATCCGGCTGCTCGTGGTGGGCACCGTGACGCGCTCGCTCGCCGGGCGCCGTGAACCGTGGTTGATCGCCGTGGGCGAGGTGCCGGAACTGCTGCCGTTGCTGCATGCGGCGGACGCGGGCCTGAATCCCGTGCGCACGGGCGGCGGGAGCAACGTGAAGGTGCCGGCGTACCTCGCCGGAGGGCTGGCGGTGGTGGCGACCCCCTTCGGTGTGCGAGGCTATGCTCCGCTTGCGCCTGGCTGCGTGGTGGCGGAGGCGGGAGACTTCGCGGACGCGCTTCGGGGGCGGCCCGCGGGCAGCGCCGCACAGGGCGTCGCGCCGCCCGCGGCGCTGGGCGAGTATGCGTGGGGTCGGCTGGGCGGGCGCCTGGGTGAAGTGTACGCCGCGCACCTGGCGCGCGGAAGCGAACGGGGAGCAGCCTGATGCGTGTCGCGATGATCGGGCAGAAGGGCATTCCGGCCACCTACGGCGGCATCGAGCGCCACGTGGACGAGATCGCGCGCCGGCTGGTGCCCATGGGCATCGACGTGGACGTGTTCTGCCGCCTGTACTACACGCCTGCCGACGCGAGCTATCACGGCGTGCGGCTCCTGCGCCGGCCGAGCCTCCACACCAAGCACTTCGACGCGATCACGCACGTCACGTTCGCGACGATCGAGTCCATGATGCGCCATTACGACATCGTGCACTTCCACGCCCTCGGGCCCGCGCTGCTGTCGGGGCTGCCGCGCCTGACGGGTTCGAAGACCGTGGTGACCGTGCACGGGCTGGACTGGCAGCGCGAGAAGTGGGGCGCGTTCGCGCGCTGGTTCCTGCGCCAGTGCGAGGGACCGGCGGCGCACTTTCCCGACCGCACCATCGTGGTCAGCAAGACTCTGCGCAAGCACTTCCACGACCAGCACCAGTGCGAGGCGACGTTCATCCCGAACGGCACGAACCTGCCCCAGGTGCGACCGCCCAGGAAGCTCGCGTCGCTCGGGCTCACGCCGGGCAAGTACGTGCTGTTCGTGGGACGACTCGTGCCCGAGAAGGGCGTGCACTTCCTGTGCGAGGCGTTCAACCAGATCGACACCGACATGAAGCTCGCGCTGGTCGGCGGGCTGTCCTTCTCACAGAGCTACGTGGACGTGCTGCGCAAGTACGAGAGCGATCGCATCCGGCTGCTCGACTACGTGTTCGGGGAAGCGCTCGACGAGCTGTGGAGCAACGCCTACTGTGTCGTGCAGCCCTCCACCATGGAAGGGCTGTCCATCGCGTTGCTCGAGGCGCTCTCGTACGGACGTTGCGTGCTGATCTCGGACATTCCCGAGAACATGGAAGTCGCCGAGGAATGCTCGCTCAGCTTCCGCTCGAAGGACGTGGGCGACCTGCGCGAGAAGCTGGAGCACCTGATCCGCCATCCCGAGGTCGTGCAGGGCTACGGCGAGCTTGCCCGGAAGCACATCCTGAAGCACTACTCGTGGGACAACGTGGCCGAGTCCACGGCGCAGCTCTACCGGGAACTGGCGGGCGGGAAGTAGCGCGAGCGGCGTGGCGCGGGGCGCGGAGCGAGCGGGTGTGGCGGGTGGTCAGACGGTCGTCGCAGCCATGACCCGCGCCGGCGTCGGTGGCCGGCAGCCCGGCGGGCTTCAGGCCCGCGGAGACCGGCCCCGGCGTCGCGGCCCGGGGAGCGATGCCGGGCGGCCCCAGGCAGCCCGGGCCGCGACGGAAGTGTCGGCGCCGGCAGTCGGCGCAGGAAGTTGTCCCTTCGCGGCCTGCTGTGCTACTTCTGCTTGGTCATGACTTCCCGTCCCCCCAAGCCGGGCGCCCTCATCCTCGCCGGTGGCCGCGGCGAACGGTTCTGGCCGTGGAGCACCCCGGCCAGGCCGAAGCAGTTGTTGCCGCTGGCCCGCGACGGCCGCACGCTGCTGGCGGCCACGTTCGCCAGGTCCCTCCGGTTCACGACCGCGGATCGCGTGGTGGTCATGACCGCCGAGTCGCTGGTCGAGGCCTGCCGCCGCGAATGCCCTGGCGCCATCGTCGTGGGCGAACCCGTCATGCGGAACACCGCTCCGGCGATCGCGGCGGCGGCCGCCTTCTTCGAGGACGACGCCGCGTTCGCGGTCCTGCCCTCGGACCACGCCATCGACGACGAGGACGCGTTCGCCGCCGATCTGGCGCGCGCCATTGGGATCGCGAGCCGGGAGGCGGTGCTGGTCACGTTCGGGATCCTGCCCACGGCGCCGGAAACCAGCTTCGGATACGTGCGCCGGGGCGCCGCCCTGGCGGAACGTCTCCACCGCGTCGCCCAGTTCACAGAGAAACCCGATCTCGAGCGCGCGACCGCGTGGGTCGCCTCCGGGGAGTACGCCTGGAACAGCGGCATGTTCGTGTGGACGCGCCGCGCGTTCCTGGCGGCGCTCGAAGCCGGCCGGCCGGCCATCGCCGCGGCGCTGAAGGCCCTGCGCTTCGCCCCTGGGCAGGAGCGCGCGTTCGAGCAGGCGTTGCGCGACGTGTTCCCCGCGCTCGAAGCCGTCTCGGTGGACTATGCCGTGCTCGAGGGGGCGCCCAACGTGGTCGTCATCGATGCGTCGTTCGACTGGGACGACATGGGCTCGTGGGGCGCGTGGGCGCGCCGGCAGCCGCGCGACGCGCAGGGCAATGTCACGTGGGGCGATGCGATCGCGGTCGAGTGTGAAGGCTGCATCGTCGTGGGCGACGGCGTGCTGGCCGCGCCGCTGCGGCTCAAGGACATGGTGGTAGTGGCGACGCCGCGTGGCGTGCTCGCCTGCCGCATCGAGGACAGCGAACAGGTGCGCAAGGTCTCCGAGGCCGTGCGCGCATGGAGCCACCGATGACCTCGTCCCGGAGCATTCACGAGCCAGCGGCCTGCGGGCGCGATCTGCGCGTGATCCGCCGTGAGTCCCGACCGGCCGCCGTCCTCAGCGTGTCGCCGGCACGGTTGGGGCGTGGCGGGTCGATCCCGGGAACCCCCGCAAGGTGGCTCCGGCCGCCGCAGGCTCCGCACCCGCGGCGCTCGGTTCGACGATTTTCCGGGCTGAAATTCGCAACCGCTCTCGTGCTCTCGGCGGCTCTCGCCGGCTGCGCCGCGAGCGGACCCGCCGAACTGCCGCCGATCCCCGCGTCCACGCCGCCGGCCGCGACACCGGGCGCCACACCCGTGCGCGTGGCGCCGCCCGTCGCCGTCGCGCCCGCCGCCACGTCGCCGTCGCCCGAGGCGCTCGCGGTGCTGGCCAGCATTCCCGATCCCGTGCCCTCACCCGCGGCAGGTGGCAAGGGCAGCCCGCAAGCGTCACACGCTCCAACCGCGTACGCCGTGACGCCGCCGGTGCCG
>CAIXRL010000648.1 GCA_903921835.1 Candidatus Eiseniibacteriota bacterium
CCTTGAGCAGGTCGAGCCGGCCGTCGAACCGCAGGCGGCGCGGGTGGTCGTACTTGGCCACCATGTCGTAGTCGAGGCTGGTCAGCGTCAGCGCGGAGTCGCGGCGCGGGCGCAGCGACGCGGTCGCGTAGTGATTGATCGTGGCCGAGAGCACGCAGCCACCGTGCTCCTCGGGGTACGGCGAAACGTCGGTGCCACCGCCGCAGAACGACAGGCGAAGCGGCGCCCGGGCACGATAGTAGCGCTGGAGGTTCGCCTTCATGCCGTCATCTCCCGTTCCGCCCGAGCGAAATCCTCGGGCGTGCCGATGTCCCAGAATCGACCCGCGCACTCGCACCCGAGCAGCCGGCCGCTCGCGGCGATACCGGGCAGGACGTCGCGCTCGAGCGAACTGGCGCCCGCGGGAAGCGCGGCCCACAGCCCGGGCGCGAACACGTACTGCCCGCCGTTCACCCACGCCGCCCCGCGGTGCTCCGGATCCTTCTCGACGAAGCGCGAGACGAGCCCGCCGGCGAGTTCGACGCGGCCGCGCGCGCTCGCGTCGTCGACGTGGTAGAGCGCGACCGCGCCCAGCGCGACGTGCTCCCAGCGATCGCGCTCGAGCCGCCACGGATCGGCGTCGCCGATCGTGTCGCCGTTCACGACCAGCGAGGGGCCTTCCACGAAGCGTTCCGCCAGCTTGAGCGCGCCACCGGTGCCGAGCGGCTCGTCCTCGATCGAGTACTCGAGCGCGACGCCGAACGCCGCGCCGTCGCCGAGCGCCTCGCGCACCTGCTCCGCTCCGTAGCCGGCGAGGATCACGGCGCGCGAGATGCCGCGCGAGCGCAGCCACTCGAGTTGCCGCGCGAGGAACGGCCGCCCGCCCAGCGGCGCCAGCGGCTTGGGCAGGTCGCCGAAGCGCGGCTTGAGCCGGGTCCCGAGTCCTCCCGCCAGCACGAACGCCTTCACGCCCGGGCTCCGCCCGGGAGCGCCGGGCGGGCGGCGCTCGTCGTCGGGAACCCGGCCGGGTTCGTTCTGCTCCCCGCTCCATGCGCGGTGGCCGCTTCCGGGGCCGCGGGGTCGCGTGGCGTTCTCAAGCGGAGCCTCACTCCAGGTTGAAGCGCCGGCGCACCGGGTAGTCCACCCGGGCACCCTGGTGCGCGATCATCTCGCCGAGCAGGCCCATGAGAATGAACTGGATCGCGAGCAGGACGAAACCGACGCCGAGCAGCATGAGCGGGCGCACGTGCAGCGGATCGCCGTGGAGCCACTGCGTCACGAACCAGGCGGAGAGCGCCAGACCGGCGGCGAGGAACAGCACGCCGATGCGTCCGAAGACGTGCAACGGCTTGAGCGCCGAGGTCGAGATGAACGCCGCCGCAAGCAGGTCCAGGAAGCCGTTCACGAAGCGCGCGGCTCCGAACTTCGACTGCCCGTACCTGCGCGCGCGGTGGTGAACGCCGATCTCGCCCACGCGGAAGCCCTGCCAGTTCGCGAGCGCGGGCAGGAAGCGGTGCAACTCGCCGTAGACCTCGAGCGCGTCCACCACCTCGCGGCGGTAGAGCTTGAAGCCGCAGTTGAAGTCGTGGAGCTTCACGCCCGCCACCGACGACGTGACCGCGTTGAACAGCTTCGACGGCAGCGTCTTGGTCCACGGGTCGAGACGCTTCACCTTCCACCCCGAAACGAGGTCGAGCCCGCCCTCGAGCGCCTCCAGCATGCGCGGCAGCTCGGACGGATCGTCCTGCAGGTCGGCGTCCAGCGTCGCCACGAAGTCGCCGCGCACGGCCTTGAAACCGGTGGCGAGCGCCGCGGACTTGCCGAAGTTGCGCCGCAGCAGGATGCCCCGCACGCGCGAATCGGCGGCGCAGAGCGACTCGATCACCTTGTCGGTGCCGTCGCGCGAGCCGTCGTCGATGTAGATGACCTCCCACGGCATGCCCATGCCGTCCAGAGCCGCGGCGAGCTGGCGCGTGAGCTCGGGCAGGCTCTCCGCCTCATTGTAGGCGGGAATGACGGCCGAGATGCGCGGGGTATCGCTCATGCCGACGCTCCGTAGAGCGTCTTCGCCCAGTTCGCCTCGGCCACCAGTCCCTCCCCGATGCCGACGCGCGTGGTGTAGCCGAGCTCCGTCTGGAGCCGCGTGGCGTCCGCGCGCGTGCGCAGCGGATCGCCGGGCGGCCGCGTTTCGAAGCGCAGACGCGCCTTCACTCCCAGCGCGCGCTCGAGCAGCGCGATCGCCTCCAGCACGTCCACCTGCGAGCCGCCGCCGACGTTGTACACGCCCTGCGGCGTGCTGCGCCGCCAGGCGCGGACGTTGGCCTCGACGGCGTCGTCGATGTAGGTGAAATCGCGCGACTGCCTGCCGTCGCCGTAGACGGCGATCTCCTCGCCGCGCAGCATGGCCTTGCAGAACTTGTGGAACGCCATGTCGGGGCGCTGGCGCGGGCCATACACCGTGAAGTAGCGCAGCGCGGCGACGTGCATCCCGAAGTTGCGGCCGTAGAGCAGCACCAGGTGCTCGCCCGCGAGCTTGGAGACGCCGTAGGGCGAGAACGGCCGCGGCAGCAGCGCCTCGTCGGTCGGGAAGCGCTCGGCGTCGCCATACACGGACGACGACGAGGCGTACACGAAGCGTTCCAGCTTCGCGTCGCGGTAGCGCTCGAGCAGGCGCTGCGTCGCGAGAATATTGTGATGGACGTAGGTCGCGAAATCGCGACCCCACGACGCGCGCACGCCGGCCTGCGCAGCCTGGTGGAACACCACGTCCACCTCCGGCAGCGCTGCCAGCTCCGCCTCGCCCAGGTCGAGCTCGAGCAGGCGAAAGTCCGCGTGACGCTGCGCGGCTTCGAGGTTGCGGCGCTTGAGCGCCGGATCGTAATAGTCCGTGAAGCAGTCCACACCGGTCACGCCGATGCCGTCGGCGAGCAGCCGATCGGTCAGCGTCGAGCCGATGAAACCAGCGGCTCCGGTCACCAGCGCGCGGATGGCCAAGTGGGGCTTCCTAGGGCAGCGGCGTCGAGGGCGGCGGCATGTTCGGCATGCTCCGGATTCCAAGCTGGGCGCGTTCCGCCTGCAGCACCCCCGCGGCCTGCGTGTCACCCGGGTGGCCATCGAGCCAGCGCTGCAGGTATTGCAGCGAGCGCTCGCGCTGGCCGGCGCTGCGCAGCGTGTAGTACGCGGAATAGAAGGGCTGGCCGTAGTCCGCATCGAGCGACATGGCGGCCTCGAACTCGCGGATCGCGCCCTCCACGTCGCCCCTGAGGGCGAGGCCGGCACCGTTGTAGTAACGGACCTCGGGGTTGTTCGGCGAGATCTTCGCGAGGCGCGCGAACAGCGCGAGCGCCTTCACCGTGTCGCCGGCGTCGAGGTAGAAGGAACCCAGCGGCACCTGCAGCTCGGTGAACGTCGGGAACATGCGCGCGATGCGCTCCATTTCGGAGATCGCGGCCTTGAGGTCGCCGTCGCGGCGGTAGCGCAGCGCCAGCTGCAGGTGCGCTGCCGCGTAGTTGCGAGAGAGCGTCTCGGAGTTCTCGTCCTTGTAGACGGTCGAGTCCCACGAACCGTCCGCCGTGAACAGGCCGCGATACAGGAACGTCTGGTAGAGCGCCTTGCGGGTCGCGGCCACGTCGAGGCCGGCCTGCGTCGAGTCCGTCTTGACCTCGTAGACCAGGCCCTGCAGCGCGAACAGCGGCTCGTAGCCGTAGTGCTCCGGCACGGTCACCGCGAAGTACGGCTGCCGCTTCCAGGTGTGGTCCGGGTTGCGGTCCTGCTCCATGATGTGGTGAACCATGAACTCGTTGGTGTAGATGATGTGGCCGTTGCCGTCCTGGATCGCACCCGCGCCGAGGGCGTCCACGGTGTGATCGTCGAGCGTGATCGGCACCTTCGGCTCCTCGTCACGCAGCTGGCGGATGTACCAGTCCGTGTTGAGCAGGCTCAGGTTCACGATGCGCACGTCCTTGCGGAAGCCCTCGACCTGCTGGATGTACCAGAGCGGGAAGGTGTCGTTGTCGCCGTTGGTGAAGATGAACGAGTTCGGCGCCAGCGGGGCCAGCATGTCGTAGGCGTAGTCGCGCGCGACGTAGTTGTGGCTGCGGTCGTGCTGGAACCACAGGTTGTGCATGAGCAGGAACGGCTGCACGCACAGCAGGCCCGCGGAAGCAAAGGTCGCGAGGTTCTTCGCCCTGTCCTGCGCGAACGACTCGCGGATCCAGCCGATGAGCCAGGCGACGCCGATGCCGATCCAGATCGCGTACGCGTGGTAGCCGCTCTGGTAGAAGTAGTCGCGGTCACGCACCTCGTGATCGCTGAAGTTCAGGAACACGACGAGTCCCGCGGTGTTCAGCCCGAAGAAGACGAAGTTGTACGCGAAGCCCCTGCGGTCCCGCAGTGCCTGCCAGATCGTGCCCGCCACGCCGAGCAGCAGCGGCAGCAGCGCGCTCCATGGCGTGCTGTTGCCGGGGAAGATGGGCCACTGGCGGCCGAAGTAGCGCCAGAACTCCTTGCCGAGCTGCACGCTCCACGACGCGCGGCGGACGAACATGTTCATCTCGCCGTACTGCTTGCGCTCGAGCAGGTCGCGCAGCCGGTCCCAGGTCGCGGGAGCGCCCTCGTTGATCGCCGGGTGGAGCGCGGCGCGGATCGGCAGGTAGAGGTGCGTCGAGTAGCCGAGGATCATCAGGCCCAGGGCGAGCAGCAGGATGCGGCCCTCGCGGTGGGTGCGCGCCAGCCAGATGTAGGGCACCAGGAGCGACAGCGCGGCGACGATCGCTGCGGGCAGCGTGAAGTTGGCGTCCCCCTCGGCGTAGTAGACGCCGACGGCCGAACCCGCCAGGTTCAGGAGCAGCAACCAGACAGGCAGCTTGCCCTGCACGGTGAAGTAGATGCACTGGATGGCACCCAGGATGAGCACCGCCCCTGCCATGTGCTCGAGGCCGGCGGGCACGCGCAGGAGCGACAGGAACGGCATCGCGAAGATCATCGCGACGCGCCAGTCCACCATCGCCACCAGCACCAGCAGCGGGGCGCCCATGACACCCACGCCCAGGTGCAGTCCGACGCTGAGCCACATCACGTAGGTCGCGAGCAGCAGCGGCGCCACGGTGGGCTTGACGTCGTGTTCCTCCCACCACTTCAGGCCGAGCCAGAATACGATGATCGAGGCGAGGCTCATCAACTGGTACACCTCGGCCTCGATCGAGTTCTCCCAGAAGTTGTCGCTGAATGCGAGCATCAGCGCCCCGCAC
>CAIXRL010000649.1 GCA_903921835.1 Candidatus Eiseniibacteriota bacterium
GAATGGCGGCGCTACGACCGCGCTCTCTCGGCCGAGGACGTCGCGTGGGCGGTGCAGGCGGCGCTGGTCGAGGGGCTGCGGCACGGAGTGACGACCGTGGTCGACTTCCACCGCTCGGGCGCGTGCCTCGACCTGTCGCTGAGCGAAGTGGTCGGCGCGGCGGAGAAGACCGGTGCGCGCGTGGCGACGTGCTACGGCGCGGCCGAGGACGACACGCCGCTCGAGCGGCGCGCCGCGATCGACGAGTGCGTCGGCTTCGCGCGCGACCTGGCGCGCACGCAGCGCGGACGGCTGCGCGGCATGCTGGGCGTGCAGGCGACCAGCCTGCACGGCATCGAGACGCTGCTGGCGGAGGCGATGGAGAGCGCGGGCGGACTCGCCGTCCACGTGGATCTCGCGCTCGACCTGACCCCCGCCGAGCGCTGGAGCCACGCCGGGATGCTGCCCGACACGGCGCTCCCGGCGTTGTGGGCGCACGCCGAGCGCGCGCCGCGCCACCTGGTCGGCGCCGTGCGCGAGCGCGGCGACGCGTTGTGCGCCACGGGCTCGGGCGGCGTGGCCGCACTCATGCGCGAGACCGAGGTGGCGTGGGGCAGCGACGACGGCGCCAACGCGCCGCCGCTGCCCGACGGCGCGATGCAGCCCGGCATGGCGGACGCGCAGTACCGGCGGCTGTTCCTCGCCGGCGCCCGCTGGGCGTCGGATCACTTCGGCGAGGAGCTGGGCATCATCAAGCCCTCCGCGCCGGCCGACCTCATCCTTGTGGACTACCGCCCGGCGAGCGAGCTCTCCACCCGCACGCTGGGCGCGCACCTGTGGAACGGCCTGCTGCGCGCGCCCGTGGCGGGCGTGATGGTCGCGGGCCACGTCGTGATGGACAACGGCGTGGTCGTGAACGTGGACGAGACCGAGGTCGCCAGCCGAGCGCGCGAGTGCGCCGCGCGCGTGTGGGCGCGCCTGGGCTGATTCGCGGCGCGCCGCCGCAGAGCGCCTGGCCCGCCACGCGCGGTCAGCGCGCTCCCAGCCGCTCCCGCAGCCAGACGTTGAGGCTGTCGTGCGCGAACGCCGGATCCCAGCTGTCGTGGTTGGCCTCCGGGAACAGCGTCATGTGCACGTCGTCCGGATCGAGGCCGTTCGCGGAGCGCTCGTGGCGCAGTCCCGCCACGATCTTGCGCGTGTCGTTGGGATCCACGACGTCGTCGCGCAGGCCGTGGAACGCCCAGACCGGCAGGCGCATCGCGCGGCGCTGGAGGTTGCGCGGACGGCCGTAGCCGCAGATGGGCACCAGGCACGTCCAGCGTTCGGGGTGGCGCGCGCCGATGAACCACGTGCCGTGGCCGCCCTGCGAGATGCCGGCCAGCGCGACGTGCTTCTCGTCAATGCCGTCGCGGCGGATCGCGTCCGCCAGCACGCGGAACACGATCGCCTCGCACTCCTCCCACTCCGGATCCTCGGCGGGCTTCTGCGGGAACACCGCCACGAACGGCCAGCGTTCGGGGTGCGCCGCCAGCGCGGGGCCGAAACCCACGCGGGTCTGCTTCTCGCCGTCGCGGCCGCATTCGCCCGAGCCGTGCAGGAACACGACCGCCGGCCAGTCGCGCCGCGCGTCGTGGCCCGGCGGCAGCCAGACGGCGTAGCGGTGGGTTTCCCCGGCGACGCGGACGCTGCGAAAGACGAAGCGTCCACTGTCGGGATCGGTGCCGGCGCGCGAGGGCGCGGCGATCGCCGCGAGCGCGACGACGGGCAGGAGAAGCAGCGCGTGCAGGAACATGGTCGGAGGACCTCGGGAGGAGCGCTCGGAACCGGACGCGCGCGAGGGTGGCAGCGGCGCGGGGCGTTGTCGAGCGCCACGGGGGCACGAGTCACGGGGGTGGGGGCCACGCGGGCGCGAGCCACGCGTGCGCGAGTCGCGGGTGCGGGCGCCACGCGGGCACGCGGTGTAGATTCCCCGCATGGTGCCGACCCGCGTGACCCTTCGCCCCGCCACGACGCCCGCGGAGCTCGCGGACGTGCGCGCGCTGTTTCGCGAGTACGAGCGCTGGCTCGGCCACGACCTGTGTTTCCAGGGCTTCGAGGCCGAACTCGCCGCGCTGCCCGGCCGGTACGCGCCGCCCGCGGGCCGACTCTACCTGGCCGACGCGGACGACGCGCCCGCCGGCTGCATCGCGCTGCGCGAGTTCGCGCCGGGAATCGCCGAGATGAAACGGCTCTACGTGCGCCGGTCGGCGCGTGGCGCGGGCGCGGGGCGCCTGCTGGCGCAGCGCATCATCGAGGACGCGCGCTCGATCGGCTACCGCGCCATGCGTCTGGACACGCTGCGCGTCGCGAAGATGGCCGCGGCGAACCGGCTCTACGACGCGCTCGGCTTTCGCGACGTCGCACCCTACTACGACAACCCGCTGCCCGACGTGCGGTACATGGAGCTGGAGCTGGGCGCGAGCGGACGGACGGGCGAAGCCCGCGGGCACTCGGAGGATCGCGCGACGGACTGAGGTCCGTGCCGCGTGCCGTCGCAGCCGTGTCACGTCCGCGTCTGTCCCGCGGCGTGCACGTTCGCGCCCGCGCGGTGAACCGTACGGTGCACGCGTCCCGCTCGTGCCACGCGCGGCATGGAGCTAAGCCGTTGCGCCGGGGCGCGGATGCGCCGCCGCGGCGTTTCGGCACAGGGAGTGCACTGGTTGTTGGGCGAGGCGGCAACGCCCGCCGCCGGAATCGGAAGCTCGCTATCCCCCGAGCGTGGACCGGTACCGGAATGAGGCGCCCGCCTCGAGGAGAGCAGGATGGAGACACTGCGCTTGATGTGGCTGACCCTGACGCTCGCAGCGCTTACCGCCACGATGGCCAGCGCGCAGACCGCGACGCTGCGCATCGACCGGCGCGAGGCCCGCCAGGACGCGCGCATCCACCAGGGCGTCTGCGGTGGCGAGCTCACGCGCGGCGAGGCCGCGCGGTTGCGCGCGGGCCAGCGCCACGTGGGTCGCATGGAAAGTCGCGCGAAGGCGGACGGCGTGGTGACGCCCCGCGAGCGCGCACGAATTGGGCGCGCGCAGAACATCGAGAGCCGGCGCATTCACCGGCTCGAGCACAACGACATCTCGGGCTGAGCGCGCCCACCAGATCGCCGACTCGTTGCGGTGCCAGGGCAAGGGGACGAGCGGTGAAGAACGCCCCGGCGGAGAGGCTTCCGCCGGGGCGTTCGATTGACGCCGGGTCGCGCGATGCGGCGGCCCGTCACCTCTGCAGGAAGTTCAGCGTCCGCATGTACGACACGTAGAGCGTGTTCCGCCGGCCGTCGGCGCCGAGTGGGAAGGCGTAGTCGATGCGCACGAACGAATCCGGGCTCGGCACGCCCGGGCGGTACATCACCGAGACGCCCGTCTCGGCGAGCCAGTCGCGGCGATCCGGCCAGTCGCGGCTCGTCAGCGCGGCATGGCCCGTGAGCGGGTCGGCTCCCCACACGGAGCCCGCGCCGACGAACGCGCCCAGCTGGATCGGGAAGGTCGGCGCGCGCCCCAGGCCGAGCATGGCCTGCAGCGCGTCGTTGACGAGCAAGTCCGCGTGCGCAAGTGCGCGCCCCGTTCCCTGGAGCGTCTGGGCGTCCAGCGAGCGCAGCGTGCCGCCGCCAAGGTAGAACGCCTCCTGCGGCAGCGCGGCTCCGGTGAGCCGGCCGTACTCGAGCTCGGGCGCGAACGTGATGTGCCGTCCGAGCGCGAGTGCGCCGCCGGCCGCGAGGCGCAGCCGGTTGTAGTGCGCGTCGCCGCCCAGGCTGCGTGTTGCGCTCCACACGTGGGCCTCGAGCGTCAGCGGCACGTGCGCAAGCCGCACGCCCGCCTGCGCGTCCAACTCGTGCACGCGAACGACGCGTGCGGTGTCGTTGGGGATCACGACCGGCCTGCGGCCGAAGAGCGTCCACGTGGCGGTGGTCGCCAGGGGCGACTCCAGCTCGTCGCGCCCGCCCGCGCCCAGCCAGACGCCGGCGCCCCGGCGCACCAGGGCGACGCGCGCCCCGTCGCGGCGCAGGTAGTGGCTGCGGTCGCGGCCGAATACGAACGCCGACAGCGCGCTCAGCACCGGCTGGTGATAGTCCCGGTCCATGCCATCGCATTCGCGGCCGGCGCGAATCTCCAGGCTCGCCCCGATCTCCTCCTCGTTCTCCGCCAGCCAGCGCTTCGTGTAGGCGCCGCCTCCCAGCCACGTGTCGGCGCCGGTCGTCCACTGCGCGCTCGCGGTGAGCCGGCCCTGGCGGCGCAAGGCGCCCGCGCCGACTTCGCCTCCCAGGGCGCCCCCGAGCGCGCGGTTGAAGCCGAACAGCGGCGCCAGCGAGACACCGAAGCCGTGACGCTTCGGCGCCTGCCCGGGATGGGTGAGCACCCAGACGCGCGCGCTGTCGATGCCCGCGGTGTCCACGGCCGCTGCGCTCACGCCGAACCAGCGGTCGGTCGAGTCGGCCATCGAGCGCACGTAGCCCTCGACGGTCGTGTCCGCCGCCGCATCCGAGGCTCGCGCGACGTGTGTGGACGCGGTGACCCCGGCCAACGCGAGCGCCAGCGCGAACGCCCGCAAGGGGACTCCCGCAAGGCGCCCGCTCATCGGACAGCCCCCTTCTTCGCGGACGCGGCCGTCGCGAACAGCGAGTCGGGCAGCCCGGAGTTGAGCGCGTACTGCGAGTACTGCATGCCGAAGTCGAAGCTCGAGCCGAGGTCCGGAACCGGGATGGTGGTCTCGAAGCGCGCGAGCACACGCGAGAGCACCCACAGGCCGCCCACGCGCTCGCGCTCGACCACCATGCGCTTGATGCCGCGCAGCAGGAGGGGAAGCGGGGATTGCCGGAACGTGATCTCCTGGCGCACGATCACGTCGTCGCGGGTGTCCACCCACACCAGCCCGGCGGGTCGGTCGAGCGCGAGCGGCGAACGGGGCTCGAAGGCGATGCGGTAGATGAGGTGGTCGCCCAGGACCTCCCGGCCCACGATACGATACGTGTACTGGCGCCGTGCGTCCGGCTGGAACGCGAAGTTGACGATCCGCTCGCTCATGCCGCTGCCGCTCTTGATCTGGACCCTGACGCCGTCGTCTCCGCCGTCCTTCTTGGGCGGGTCCTTCATCCAGTGGCGCAACTCGGCCTCACGCAGCTTGTCCGGGCGGCGCTGCCACACCTGCGTGACGCGTTCCTCGAGCAGGACGGGCGAGCCGCCCGGGCCGGTGTGCCCCACGATGCGAAGGGTGAAGAGGAAGCTGCGGTCGCGGATGAGCGAATCGCGGTGCGTCTCTCCGCGCGCGACCCGGCCGAGGATTTCGTCGAGCGTGACGCGCGGGGCGTTCACGAGCACGGGCGGGACCTCGGTGTGCATCGTGTCCTCGACGGCGAGCGTCGGGCGGCCGGTTGCGGCGGGCGCGCCGCCGCGCGCAGGTGCGGCAGCGGACGGGGAGGGCGCGAGGAGGGTCGCGCTGAGCGCAATGAGGGTCAGCGTGCGTACCGGAAAGGACATGGCGGCCTCAGGTTGGAGTGTGACGCGACGCTACCCGGGGTGCGGCGGCGGCGCAACAGGGCGAGACGAATTGGCAACGGGCTGACCGACGCGATACGCGCCTTTGTGCGCAAATGCGCTAGCGTAGCGCGCGTTGCAGAAGTCCGGTCGCGCGCGTGGCCTTTCGGCACGCCGCGTGCCAGTCAAGACGGCGGAACGATCGGCCGGCGCCACCCCGGACAACCGGCAGGGAGGAACACCATGAAAGCAACGCTTCGTCGCACCCTCGTGCTTGCCGCCGCGCTCGTCATCCTGCCGGCCTCTCTCTCGCTCGCGGAAGGTTTCGCGCCCTCGCCGCTCGCGCTGCCCGCCGCGGCCGCGCTCGCGGCGCCGTCGGCCGACCTCGCCCTCATTCATGCCCCGGTGCCCGAAGTGCAGGTCGTCGGCGTGCACTACCGCCCGCGCTCGGGCGGCTCGGGCAGCTCGGGCGGCCGGGGCCTGCGCCTGGACTCCGAGACCGTGACGGAGATCCACCTCGGCTTCTTCGACCCCCAGGGCGATGCGGGGCGGCAGTTCCTGCTTGGCCTGCGCGGCGGCCCCATGATCGATCCGCACGTGCAACTCGGCGTCGGCATGGACTGGGCGCACATGGCGGACAACGTCTCGTCGGTGGGTCCGTCCAGCCCTGGCCCCGTTGGCCAGTCCATCTCGTCCGAGCGGCAGTTGTCACGATCCTCGTCGAACCTGTTCCCGATCATGGTGTTCGTGCAGGCGAGCGGCGACGACAACATGCAGGTGATCCCGTACGTCGGCCTCGGCGGTGGCTACGAGGTGATGAACCTCACCGCAGAAGACTACACGACTCACGCGAGCTTCGACGCCACCTACGGCGGCTGGGGCTGGCAGATCTGGGGCGGCGCGGCGTATCCGCTGTCGGGTCGGGCCCGTGTCAATGGCGAGTTGTTCGTGAACACGGCCGAGCTGGGTCGCGACGTGACCGACGCAAACATCACGTACCGCGAGATCGTCAGGGCCAACGGCGTGGGCATGCGGTTCGGCATCGCGTGGGGGTTCTGAGGACCGGGTTGGTTCCCCGCGCATGCCATCGACGCCCCGCGGTTCGCGCCGCGGGGCGGTTTGTTGTACGCACGGCACGGGCGCCGGCCTGCCCTGAGCCCGCCGCCAGCGGGCGCGGCCTGCGCCTCGCTCGCCGCGGGAAACGGCCTGCCGCTCTGGCGACGCGTTTCCGTCGCGACTCCGTCGCGGCCGGCGGTTGCCCGGGAGACCGGAGTGCCTCCGGGCCCCGGCGCTCCCGGTCGGCACGCGCTCCCGGCCGGCTGGCGGAGCATGAACCGGCCGGGCTACTCTGCCGCCCGTCATGCCACGCAAATCGCCCCGATCGCGACGCAAGAGCGGCTCCACGCCGAGGGTGCCTCCGGCCCCGCGTGTCCGATCCGCGCCCGGCCAGTCGCGCACACGCGACTCGCGCGCCGCGCACACGCTCAAGGGTGCGCGGCCTGCGGACGCCGCAAGCCGGAAGGCCGTGCGCAAGCCGGTCAAGATTCGCC
>CAIXRL010000650.1 GCA_903921835.1 Candidatus Eiseniibacteriota bacterium
GCCGCGGATGACGCGCAGATCGCGCTCGCAGGCGGCGGGCTCATGAATACTCCGGGCTAAGACATGCCCCCGGTCAGGATGACCCGCATGACGAAGATCGCGCTCTACTCGCTGCGCATCTACCTGCTGCTGCTGCTGGGCCTGCTCGCGGTGCGCTTCATCTTCATGCGCTGAGGCCCGGGGCACCCGAGGCGCGGGCTGCGGCCCGTCCGTGCCCGCCCGGACGGGCCGGGAGACCAGCGGACGAGCGGCGGGGCGCCGCCCGAGAATGGGCGAGAATGGGCCGGCTAGAACCGCGCGTGCGCGTGCGGTATTCTGTACGAGTGGCGACCCCGTGTCCGACCGTGCGGGGGTTGTCCGCGATGACCCGCAGCTCGCCGTCGCGATCCCCGCAAGGCGCTCCATCCTCGCCGGCCGCCCGCAAGGCGCCACGCGAATGAAACGGCGCCGACGCGTCCTGATGTGAACCCCAGGCGCCGGTGAAGGCCCTTCCGGGCCGCACCGCACCCGTATCCTCGAGGAGAAACGATGAACCCGACCGCGCAGACCATGCCGGCGTTCGACCACGGCGTGCTCGCAGCCCTCTCCGGCCGCAGCCTGTACACGACCAACGAGTGGAGCACCGCCGAGCTCGAGACGCTCCTGAACGTGGCGGCCATCTTTCAGCAGGCCGACTTCAAGAAGCGCTCGCTCGCCATGCTGCCCGACGAACTCGCGTACGGGCTCTTCTTCGACAACTCCACGCGCACGCGCTCGGCCTGGGCCGGCGGCTCCGCCCGGCTCGGCATGCGCCCGGTCATCTCGGACGGCAGCTCCACGCAGGTCTCGCACGGCGAGACGCCCTACGAGACCGGCGCCATGCTCGGCATGAACGCCCACGCGCTGGGGGTCCGCCACGACAAGGTGCTGGGAGAGGGCAACCACTTCATCCGCGAGATGAAGCGCGGCATCGACGACTACCTGAAGTCCACGGGCGACCCGCGCAACGTGCCGATCGTCAACCTGCAGTGCGACGTCGACCACCCGACCCAGGCGCTCGCCGACTTCCAGTACCTGCGCGACGTCTTCCCGGGCGGCGTCAAGGGCAAGCGGATCGCGATGAGCTGGGCGTACTCGCCGAGTTACGCCAAGCCGCTGTCGGTGGCGCAGGGCGTGTGCACGCTGTTCACGCGCTTCGGCGCGGAGGTCGTGCTGGCGCATCCCGAGCCGTACCGCATCATGGACGAGTCCCTGGCGGCCGCCCAGAAGCACGCCAAGGAGTCCGGCGGCTCGTTCAAGGTCGTGCACTCGATGGACGAGGCCTTCAGCGGCGCGGACGTCGTCTACCCCAAGAGCTGGGGGCCGTACGACCTGATGCTCGAGCGCGTCGACGCCAACCGCGCCCGGGACAACAAGCGCATGACCGACATCGAGCAGCGCGCGCTGACGCAGAACGCGAAGTACAAGGACTGGATCTGCGACGAGCGCCGCATGGGGCTCACGAAGGACGGCAAGGCGCTCTACATGCACCCGCTGCCCGCGGACATCGGCGACGAGGTCAGCCCCGGCGTCATGGAGCAGGCCAAGCTCGACGTCGCCCGCCAGGCCAACAAGAAGATGTACGTCATCATGGCCATGCTGGCCGTGGCCAAGGTGCCGGATCTCGCCCGGCGGCTGGAGGATCTGCGCGCTTGAGTTCCGTGGCCGACACCACGCTGGACGGCAGGATCGCCGCGCTCGCCGCGCGCGACCTGCCGCTGGCGGTCGGCATCGTGCGCGAGGCCGTGCGGCTGCCCGCCGACCACGTGGACCGGCCGCTCGCCGAGGGCGGTGATCCGTTCTGCGGTCTGGGCAACCACGAGGGCCCGCGCATCGAGTACCTGCGGGGACTGCTGGCCGGGATGGGTGCGGTCGAGAGCGCCGACGACGTGCTCGTGGACTGGTTCGGCAACCTCACCTGGACGATCGAGGATCCGACGGACGGCATGCCTCGCAGCCGCAAGCGCGTCGTGCAGCTCGACGGGCACTGCGACACGGTGCGGGCCGTGCGCGCGCGGTGGCTCGCGACCACCGGCGTGGACCCCTACCTCGGCGCCACGAATGCGGCCGCGCTGCGGCGCGGGGCGCTGCGCCGCGAGCAGGGCTGGCTGCCGCCGGACGGCGAGTGGGAGCACCTGCTGTTCGGGCTCGGTGCGGCCGACCAGCTGGGCGGTGTCGCGGCGATGATGGTGGCGTCGCGACTCCTGCGCGAGCTGGCACCCGAGGGGGCGCTGCGCGGCGTCATCGTGCGGGGCATGGTCACGCCCGCCGAGGAGGACAACGAGGGCGGCGGTCCCGCCTTTCTCGTGCAGCGCGTGCTGCCGGGAGCGCCGCCCGAGATGCTTCCCGACCTGGTCGTGCTCACCGAGCCCAGCGGCGATGCGCACGAGGGGGCGCTCGGCATCTACCGCGGCCAGCGCGGGCGTGCGCAGGTCGAGGTCACGGTCACCGGGCGCTCGAGCCACGGCTCGGTCCCGGCCGACGGACTGAACCCGCTCGAGCACGGCGGCGCCATCGTGGCCGAGGCCGCGCGCCGCGCCGCCGCCGGCGAGGGCCTGCTCGATCATGCGTTCCTGGGGCCGGGCACGCGCACCGCATCGGCCGGGTCGGTCGAGACGCCCAGCAACTGCGCGGTGCCGCAGCGCTTCACGTTTCGCTTCGACCGGCGGCTCACCGTGGGCGAGAGCGCGGCGCAGGCGGTGGCGGAGATCGAATCGCTGGCGAGCGTGAGCGCGGCGCGCGCCGCGGGCCTCACGGTCGAGATCGCCGTGCCGCGCTACGAACAACCGACGTGGAGCGGCTACGCGGTCTCGAACCCGGAAGCCTACCCCGCCTGGCTCACGCCGGAGGACCACCCCGCAGTCGGGGCCGCGGTCGCCGCCTACCGCGCCGTGGTGTCGCCGCACGTGACCACCGGCGGCTCGGGCGGCGCGCTGCGCGTCGAGCCGCGCGTCGGGCGCTGCCCCTACTCCACCAACGGCGTCGGGTACGTGATGCCGGCCAACGACACGGCCATCGACGTCCCCGGGGACAAGCGCTGGGTGCGCTCGGGCGACGTCCGCCATCCCGCGATGCTGGTGTTCGGGTCGGGCATCCTGCAGAACGTGCACCGCATCGGCGAGTGCCTCGACACGCGCGAACTCCGGCACGCGATCGCGTTCCTGACGCGCCTGCCCAGCCTGTTCGCCCGAGGAGTCGTATCCTGATCCCCGCCCTTCGCCGCCCGGCGACGGTCGCCCCGGCTCATGCCGGCCGTGCAGTCGCGTGCGGAACGGCGCGCGCGCGTATTTTCGTCCATTGAACTCCACAAGGGCCACGCCCGCGTGGCCTCCTTCATCCGCAAGAACAGGAGAGCTGTGATGCGAGTGATCAAACCGACGAACGAAGCCGTACTCGCCAAGGCGATCCAGCGCTGTCGTGATCGCAAGATCGTCATACCGACCTTCGCGGAGCAGCGCGACCCCACCAAGGTCCCCGAGAAGATCCGCAAGCGGCTGACGCAGGTCGGCATGCAGGAGAAGGACCCCGCCAACCTGTACCGCATCAGCTGGAAGAACGAGCCGAAGGACAAGGGCGGGCTGTTCAACCGCGGCAACTGGATAGAGTTCCCCTCCGCGCTCACCGGCGTGAACGCCCGGATCGTCGGCATCGTGGGCAAGCACTTCCCCATCGGCGCGCACAAGGTCGGCGCCGCGTTCGGATGCCTGGTGCCGCGACTGGTGACCGGCGAGTTCGATCCCGAGCTGCACAAGGCGGCCTGGCCCTCCACGGGCAACTTCTGCCGCGGCGGCGCCTTCGACAGCGCACTGCTCGGCGTCAAGGCCATCGCGATCCTGCCCGAGGGCATGTCGAAGGAGCGCTTCGAGTGGCTGCGCGCCATCGGCACCGACGAGATCATCGCGACGCCCGGGACCGAATCGAACGTCAAGGAGATCTACGACCGGTGCTGGCAGTTGCGGAAGGAACGCGGCGGCGCGGTCTCGATCTTCAACCAGTTCGAGGAGTTTGGGAACGCGGCCTGGCACTACGCCGTGACCGGCGGGATCGTCGAGGAGGTCTTCGAGCAGATCCGCACTCCCGCCAGCCGGATGGCGGCCTACATCTCGGCCACCGGCTCGGCCGGCACGATCGCCGCGGGCGACTACCTGCGCAAGCAGTTCCCGCAGGTGAAGGTGGTGGCGACCGAGGCGCTCCAGTGCCCGACGCTGCTGAGCAACGGCTTCGGCTCGCACCGCATCGAGGGCATCGGCGACAAGCACGTGCCGTGGGTGCACAACGTCCGCAACACCGACATGGTGGCGGCGATCGACGACGAGCAGTGCATGAGCCTGCTGCGGCTGTTCAACGAGGAGGCCGGCGTCGGCTACCTGGAGCGTCGCGGTCTGCCCCGCGCGTTCACCAGCCAGCTGCCGCTCGTGGGCATCTCGAGCATCTGCAACGTCGTTGCGGCCATCAAGACGGCGAAGTACCTCGAGCTGGACGGGCGCGACATCATCATCACGCCGCTCACCGACTCGATGGCGCTCTACGGCTCGCGCATCCAGGAACTGCGCGACGAGCGCGGCGCCTACACCACCGAGCGCGCGGCGCAGGACTTTGCGCGCTACCTGGAAGGCGCGGGCATCGACTACCTCCAGGAGCTCACCTACCCCGACCGCAAGCGCCTGCACAACCTGAAGTACTTCACCTGGGTGGAGCAGCAGGGCAAGACGGTGCAGGAACTGGACGCGCTGTGGGAGCCGGACGGGTGGAACGAGGTGTGGGCCGAGATCGACGAGTGGGACCGGCTCATCCAGGAATTCAACCGGCGCACCGGCGTGCTGCAGACGCTCGACTGACGACCCGGCCGGGCTTTGCCCGGCCGCACACCATAGGGAGTCGCATACATGACTGCTGAAAAGAAGAAGCTCGCGATCCTGGCGGTCGGCGGCAACTCGCTCATCGTGGACGCGAAGCACGCCACCGTGGAGGACCAGTACCACGCGGTCGAGGAGACGTGCCGCCACATCGCCGGCCTGGTGAAGCACGGCTGGCGGGTCGTGGTGACGCACGGCAATGGCCCGCAGGTCGGCTTCATCCTGCGGCGCAGCGAGCTGTCGCGTCACGAGCTGCACGACGTTCCACTCGACTCGTGCGGCGCCGACACGCAGGGCGCGATCGGCTACCAGGTGCAGCGCGCGATGTACAACGAGATGCGGGCCTGGCCCGTCCGGCCGGACGTCGCGACGGTCGTGACCCAGGTGCTCGTGGACCGCGAGGATCCATCGTTCCGCAAACCCTCCAAGCCCATCGGCTCGTTCATGAGCGAGCAGGACGCGAAGGAGCACCGGGACAAGAGCGGCTGGGACGTGGTCGAGGACGCCGGCCGCGGCTGGCGGCGCGTGGTCGCCTCACCGCGACCCATGCGAATCGTCGAGTTGGAGTGCATCCGGCGGCTGCTCGAGAGCGACACCGTGGTCGTCGCCGTGGGCGGCGGTGGCATCCCCGTGGTCGAGGATGCGAAAGGCCTGCTCACGGGCGCCGCGGCCGTCATCGACAAGGACCTGGCCACGAGCCTGCTCGCGCGCAACCTGGACGCGGACCTGCTCATCATCTCCACCGCGGTGGAGAAGGTCTGTCTCAACTACAACAAGCCGGACCAGAAGTCGCTCGACCGCATCACGCTCGCCGAGGCGAAGCAGTACCTCGCGGACGGCCATTTCGCGCCCGGAAGCATGAAGCCGAAGGTCGAGGCGATCATCGAGTTCCTGGAGGCCGGCGGCAAGCAGGCGCTCATCACCGACCCGGCGCACCTGCTGGACGCCATCGAGGGTCGGACGGGCACCTGGATCGTCGCATGATCGTCGCCCGCCGGGCGCAGCGTCGCCCGGCGGGCGAAGTGAAACCCGCCTAGCCCGGACGATTCACGAACCGCCAGCCGAGAGTGCGAGATGTGCGTCAGCCGCAAGACGATCGGCCGGCCGGACCCACCTTCGGTGGGGACCCCGGAACCGTGTTGTCAACACGATGA
>CAIXRL010000651.1 GCA_903921835.1 Candidatus Eiseniibacteriota bacterium
GGACGACGCCCGTCGAGAGCGCAAGCGGGTTGGAGAGCGCGCTGGCATTGCCCGCGGCATCCCACGCCCGCAGGGCGAACCACCACGTCGAGCCCTCGGCGAGACCCGTGACCACGGCGCTGTCGCGCGTGCCCGCCACGCCCGGCGTGCCGGTGGGCACGAGCGTTGCGGCCGCGAACGTCGCCTCGGTGATGGGCGCGTCGGCGCGCCGCAGTTCCACGCGCGCGGCGCGGCCCGTGAAGCCGTCGTCGCCCGTCGCGGTCCAGGTGAGCCGCAGGCCCGTCGTCGAGGTCGCCGTGCCGCCCAGGTCCGTCACCGCAGCGGGGGGCGTTCGGTCGATCACCGCCGGGCTCGCCGTGTACACGCGATTGCCCGTGCGGGCGCCGTTGCCGCGGAACGTGGGCCAGATCGCGAACCGCGCGTCGTACGTTCCGCGGCCGGCGTCGAAGACGCACATGTTGGAGTCGGACGCGGTGCCCGCCACCACCTGGGTCGCGCCGTCCCCGCGCAGGTCGGCCAGCGTCGGCGAACCGCCCGCGCTGGCGACGGGCTTCGGGAAGGCGGGCACGACGTGGCCGCTGTCATCGAACGCCACGAAACCCGGCCCACTGAAGAACCCGGTGCACGCTCCGTGGCCCGCGCGCAGGGGGCCGGTGACCAGCGGCCCCTGCGCATCGGTGCCGGTGACGAACGGCCAGCCGTGCCCGGTCACCGCCACGCCCGCCGAGTCCACGCGCGCGAGCTTCATGGGCCCGCCGATCGAAAGCACAAGCTCGTCCACACCATCGCCGTCCACGTCCGTGAACGCGGGGTCGGGATAGGTGTTCACGGCGAGATACGTGTTCCAGAGTGGCGTTCCGGTGGAATCGAGCGCCGTGACGCCGGTCGGGTCCACCACCAGGATTCCCAGCGGCGCGCCCTCGTGCCCGAGGCGCGTCACCACCGGCGGGAGCGCATTGGGCGGCGCCAACCACTGCCAGAGTTCGGCGCCCGTGTGATCCACGGCGTGCAACGTGCCCAGGCCGTCGAGCACGACGATCTCCGCGCCGGGCCGGCCATCCAGGTCCGCCAGCGCCGGAGCGCAGGCACCCGGGACGCCGGTCGCGAACGGAAAGCCACCGAGTCCCGCGCCGTCCGCGTGCCACGCCCACACCCTGCCGTCCGGGCCCATGACCACGACCTCGAGGACGCCGTCACCGTCGAGGTCGCCGAGCGCCGGGCCACCACTCAGCTGGCTGGTGTTGCCGAGCCCCGTGCGCGGCCAGCCGGGCAGCGGCGCGCCGTCGTCGCGATAGCCGAACACCTGGCCCGTCGCGCCACCCACGAAGATGCCGGCGCCAAGCCCACCGCCGAGATCGCCGCCCGCCACGCTGCCCACCGGCGCCGCGCCGAGCGTCGCGGTCCACGCGGTATCCGAGGTCGCGCCGTCATAGGCAATCAGATGACGGTCACTCGTCGCGACCACGACGAGCACGCGCCCATCGCTGTAGCGCAGCACGAGCGGAGACCCCGTCGAGAGCGCCCCCGTCCGCACCGCGGTCGACGTTGGCGGATCGGTGAGCGCGCGCAGCAGGTTGAGGCGCGGCGCCGCGTGGGCGATCGATGGGCTCAGCGCCTGCACGTCATCCGCGGTCTCGACCAGCCGCAGACGCAGTCCGAGCGGCGTCAGCCGCTCGCGGCCACGCGAGCGGGCCTGCGACTGCAGCATCGCCACCGCGCCGGCGACCTGGGGCGCCGCGAGTGAGGTGCCGCTCACCCCGCGGATGTAACCGGGCTGGCGCAGCGCGAGGCTGTCCCCGACCTCACCCACGATGAAGGTGCTGGTCATGTTCACGCCGTCCGCCGCCAGGTCGAGCCATGGACCGGTGACGCTGGGCCACCAGTAGTAGTCGGTCGAGTCGGTGGCCGCGACGCTGATGACGTCCTCGCGGCTGCCAAGGTAGGCGGGCGAGTCGAAGTTGCCCGACGCGTTGACGATCGCGATGCCCGCGCGCGTCGCCGCGGTGACCGCGGCGTCGAGGCCTGCGGTGTAGGCCGAGGACCACGAGCAGTTCATCACCGACGCGCCGTTGCGCGTCGCGTAGCGGATCGCCTGCGCCGCGAAGTCCATCCGCACCGTGCCATTGGGCCGCGTGGCGCCGCGCGCGAGCCAGCCCATGCGCACGACCATGAGCCGAACGTGCGGCACCACCCCCGCGATGCCACTGCCGTTGTCCGCGATCGCCCCCACGATGCCCGCCACGAGGGTGCCGTGGCCCACGAAGTCGTTCGGGTCGTTGTCGGTGTCCTGGACGTCCTCGCCCGGCGCCCCGCGCACGCTGTCGGCGGCGCTGGTCGCGACGAAGTCCCAGCCCCATGTGTCATCGACGAACCCGTTGCCATCGTCGTCCACGCCCGGCTGGCCGCCGGCCTCCGCCGAATTGATCCAGATGTTGCCGTGCCCGCCCGCGACCGTGCCGCCCAGGTCCGGGTGATACGGCAACACGCCCGTGTCGAGGATCGCGACCACGATCGACGTGTCGCCCTGCTCGACGTTCCACGCTTCGGGCGCGTGGGCACGGACGAGCCAGTGCTCGGCGGAAAACAGCGAGTCGTTGGGGATCGACGAGGTCGGCAGCATGGCGATGGGCCAGGCGGAGACCACATCCGGGAGCGCACGGAACGCTGCAAGGGCGTCCTCGAGCCGCGTGCGCGGCTGCAGGTGCACGATCTGGAAGCCGGTGAAGTCCATGGCTCCGGCCGCAAACGCTTCGGGCGCGGTCTCGCCCACGAACTCCGGCTCGAACATGGCGCCAAGCGCGGCCGCGGTCGCGTCCACCGCCGCAACGCCCAGCGCGCCGACGCGACCCGCGCGCGTGGGCGGGGCTCCGAGCGGGTGCGCGGCACGTGCGGCGCGCGGCGCGAGCTGCAACTCGAGCACGTCACCCGCGTAGCAGGGCGCGCCGACTGCGTCGCCCGGATAGTGAACGGGCAACTCGAGCGGCGCCGCGGCCACGGGGCCGGCGATCAGTGCAAGCAACGAAGCGAGAACGAGGGTGCGCATCAAGCTCCTCGCGAGGCGGGAAGCATCGCAGGACCGTCCCGGTCGCAGTCGCAGTCGAGTGTACCCCGCCCGCATCGTCGCAGCCAGCCGTGAGCAGAGGCACTGATGAACCCCGCGGGAGGCCGTGAAACCCCGGCCGTGAAGCCCCGGCGCCTTGACGGAGCGCGGCGGGCGCGGCAACACTCCGGTTGCATCTCTCGCAGCGCCAGATCGCCCCCCCACTCGACAGGACCCATGTCACAACCCGACCGCGAGTCCCTCCGCCAGATGCTTGTCGACCGTTCGATGCGGTTTGGCGATTTCGTCCTCAGTTCCGGAGCGCGCTCCAACTACTATATTGACGTGCGCAAGACGAGCCTGCACCCCGAGGGTCTCAAGCTCATCACGCGGCTCTTCTGGGAGCAGCTCGAGTCGGACAACGTCACCGCCGTCGGCGGCCTCACGCTGGGGGCCGACCCGCTCGTCGCCGGCATCCTGTGGTGGAGCCACGAACAGGGCCATCCGCTCGAGGGCTTCCTCGTGAGGAAGAGTCCGAAGGACCACGGCATGCGGGGCCAGGTCGATGGCAACCTCGCCGGTCACAAGCGCGTCGCCATCCTCGACGACGTGATCACGAGCGGCGAAAGCGCGCTCATTGCCGCCGAGTCCGCCGAGAGCTACAAGGCCGAGGTCGTGCGCGTGCTGGCGGTCGTGGACCGTGGCCAGGGCGCCGGCCAGATCTTCCAGCAGCGCGGCTATCCCTTCACCCCGCTCTTCTCCATCGCCGAGCTCCTGCCCGCCGAGAAGTGACGCCGCCGGGCCGCGCGCAGGGCACCTGCGGCGAGCGGTTGCAACGGTATCAAGGCGCGATGCCCCCCGCGCCGATAACCTCACGGACCGTTCCCTCGATCCGCGATTCCTTCTGGAAGGCGCCATGATGTTCGAGCCTCATTTCGGCCTGCGCGAGAATCCCTTTCACTCGGGCCACCAGATGCGGTTTCTCTACCCGAGCCGCGAGCACCAGGAAGCCCGCGCGCACCTGCGCTACGGAATCGAGAATCGCGAGCCATTCGTGCTCATCACCGGCGAGGTCGGAACGGGCAAGACCACCGCGCTCTACGACGCGCTCGCCGAGTGGGGCTCGAAGGTCAGCGTCGCGCTGGTGACGAACTCCGCGCTCACGCGCGAGGAGATGATCGAGGAGATCAGCCTGCGCTTCGGGCTGCCGCTCCCCGTCGGCACCAGCAAACCGCAGGCGCTCGCACAGCTCGAGCGCCACCTGCTGTCGGTGCACAATCGCGGCGAGCACGCCGTGCTGCTGCTGGACGAGGCGCAGAACCTCGCGCCCGACCTGCTCGAGGAGATCCGCCTGCTCTCGAACCTCGAGACGCAGGGCGAGAAGCTCGTGCAGATCTTCCTCGTGGGCCAGCCCGAGCTGGAGGCCAAGCTCACCGACCCGCAGCTGCGGCAACTGCGGCAGCGCATCTCGGTTCACTATCGCCTCAATCCGCTCTCGCCCGAGGAAACCGCGGGCTACATCCATCACCGCATCTCCGTCGCCGGCGGCAATCCCTGGGCAGCGTTCCCCCCCGAGGCGTGCCGCGAGGTGTATCGCGTGACGCACGGCATTCCGCGCGAGATCAACACGCTCGCGACGCAGGCCATGATCACCGCCTACTCCGAGGGCGAGACCAGCGTGAGCACGGCGCACGTGCAGGCCGCGGCGAACGAAAGCGGCTTCCGCAGCGTGCTCGGCGGCCCCGCGGAGCTGCCGGACGACGACATCCCGATGCCGCCGCGCCCGCGGATCGAGGGCGCGCCCGCCGCGCCGCCCGCGCCCGCCGCGCCCGAGACGATTGCCGCGCCGGTGTGGTTGCCGCCGGATCTCGAAGTCGCAGCGCCGATGCCGGCCACGCCTGCGTCGAGCGGTCCGTCGCGAAGCCAGCCTGTCCAGCGGGAGGAGCTCGACGCGTGGTCACGCGCCGCGCAGGACCTGATGGAAGCGCGCCGCAAGAACGTCACCCCTGCGAGCCCCGCGCCGACCACGGCGGAACCCGCCCATCACGAGGAAGCGCCGCGCTTCCCCACGCCCGCCGAACTCGAGGCGCGCGCCGAACTGGTGAACCCCGGGAACGCCGATCTCTCCGGACTGCCTGCACGGCTGCGCAGGAAGATCGAAAAGGACATCGCCCGTGAAGAGCGCGGGCATCAAACCATGCCCATCCTGCTCGCCGCCGTTGCGGTCGTGGCGATCGCACTGGGCCTCGTGCTCGCGCAGCGCTTCCAGGTGATCGACGTGCCGCTCCTGCGCCCGATTGCCGGCATGGCGCCCGAAGAGAAACCGGCGCCCGTGCCGGTGCCTGCAGCGGTGGCGCCACCCGTCGCGGTCGCGCCACCACTCGACTCGACACGCACGATCACCGACTCGACGCTCGTGGCGCAAGACAGCACATTCGTGACCGGAGCGGCGGGTCCGGCAGGCGCGCCCGTCAAGCCCACCGTCACCGCGAGCGCACCGGCGGCGAACGCCACGCCGGTGACGACGAGACCGGTGGTCGCATCCGAAGCCGCCGCAGCGCCCATTGCGACCACGAAACCCGCGTCATCGGCGGCGACGAAGCCCGTGGCAGCGGCCGCAGCTGCCGCAGCGAAACCTGCAACTGCGAAGCCCGCGGCACTGGCCGCAACGAAGCCCGTGGCAGCAGCCGCAGCAGCGACACCTGCAAATGCGAAGCCCGCGACACCGGCGACCTCGAAGCCCGCGGCCGCACAGCCACCTGCGACTGCGAAGCCCGCGGCACCCGCGGCATCAGCAACCACGCCCGTCGCCGCGCTCGCGCTGGCGGCCACGGCCGCGCGCCCCGACACTCTGGTCTTCGGGATCGGCGTCGCGTCGTATCTCGACCAGGACCGTGCAGGGCAGGAACTTGCCCGCCTGTCCGTGCTTTCGGGACTTCGCGGCCGGGTCGTAGCGTTCAACAACGGCGGCACGACCATGTTCCGCGTCGTGCTCGGACACTACCCGTCGAACGCCTCCGCAATGCGCGCCGCGAGCGACTTCGTCGCGAAGTACGGTGTCAACGAAGCGCAACCGCTCCTGCTGTCGCGCCGCCGCGCTCGTTGAGCAGTTGAAGCATCGCGGGCAGGTCGTGCGAGACGTTGCGCGCGACGCCGCGCGCGACGCCGCGCGCGACGCCGGCTTGCTCGCGACGCGCCACGCGGGGTAGAGTCCGCCGCCGCAGTCGAGACCTTCTGCGTCCCCATCGTCTAGAGGCCTAGGACACTGCCCTTTCACGGCGGCGACACGAGTTCGAATCTCGTTGGGGACGCCAACTTCCGAGCAACGCAGCAACGTCGGAGCGGCTTGGAATCGCAGCAGCTTGCGCGATTCGCCTGCGCGGCTCGGCTCGCCCGGAATCCGCGAACTGTTGCTGAACTGTTGCTGTTCGCGCCGAATCGGCCTCCGCGATGCCCACCACCTTGCGCGATCCGATGCCGGTTCCGCCCGAGAGCGCGGCCAGCTTCCGCGCGGCGTCGGCAAGGTCGCCCGGGGAAACGATGGCGTACCGCCGATAGACGCTCTCCGTCTTGTGGCCGCTCAGCTTCATCGCAACGGAGCGCGGAACGCCTGCGCGCTCCATCCGGCGGACAGCCGTACGCCGAAGGTCGTGGAGCAACCGGCCGGGGCAGCCGGCGCGCTTGCACGCCGAGCGCCACGAATCGCGGTAGTCCCCGACCGGGCGCCCGTCCAGGTGGAACACCCACGGGACCATCGCGCCGGATTCGCGCTCGAACGCCGACGTTCGCGCCTGCTGGTCTTCGAGCAGCGCGGCCAGCTCAGGAATCAGGCCGAACGGAAACTCCCGCCCTTCGTCGTTCTTCGTGGTCCCGGGCTCCAGCCGGACAATCCCTGTGGCGAAGTCCACCTGACGCCACGTCAGCGTCCGAGCTTCGTTCGCGCGCCATCCGGTGAGGTAGGCGAACTCCACGAATGGCCGGAGGTACTCGGGAAGCTCGGGCAGCAACGCCCGCAACTCGGAATCCTCGAAGAAGCCCGAGCGGGTGTTCCGGACTTGGAGCGTCGGGATCGGAGGCCGCGCGAGCACCTTCCCCGAGCGATGCGCCAGCGTGAACATGCGGCCGACGCGACATGACCTACGACTCCCCGGGCACGAGCGGAAACGTCCTTGGGCTGTTCACTCCCGGGGGCGCGATCCGCATCGGCACGGACGCCCCCGCGGACCTGCACCTGGATGCATTCGTGCTCGCGACGAGCCCCGTGAACGGCGAGTTCACGGTCGACTCGTGGGACTCTGGCCTGCCGCGTGGGACCCTCCATGTGCGCGGTGGCGTCGTGGAGAACTTCTTCGGGCCATTCTGCTCCTTCGACGGATCGGGCACTCTTCAGTCCGGGTATGCTCGCGAGTTGCGGCACGACGCTCGCGGGCTGGTACCACCCTGCTACCCATTCGTTGCCCGAGCCCAGGCAGGCGTGGAGTCCAAACCCCAACCACCTCCGTCCCTGCAGCTCGAGCGACCGTTCCCAACTCCGTCCAGCGGGTTGATACGCATTCGCTATGTCCTTCCCCGGGACGAAGCCGTGCGCCTGGAGGCCCTCGATATCCTGGGCCGCCGGATCGCAACGCTTGTCGACGACAGGCAGTGCGCGGGCAGTCACGAAGCAACCTGGGAAGGGGCAAGCGCGCGTCGCGTTCGCCCCGGTCTCTATCTGCTGCGGATCGTGGCCGGGGGTGAGGTTGCCGTCCAACGCGTCCTGCGCCTGCAGTGATATGGAACGTCCACGGGTCGGCGCGATAGTCGCGGGCCGTGGTGAACCACGACGAGAGCGCCAGTCGCAGGACCGTGTTGCGGAAGAAGCGTCGGCGCCGATCCCGGGTCCCAGCCCGGATCATTCATGAACCGCCAGCCGAGAGTGCGAGATGCGCGTCAGCCGCAAGAAGATCGGCCGGCCGGACCCACCTTCGGTGGGTACCCCGGAACCGTGTTGTCAACACGATGA
>CAIXRL010000652.1 GCA_903921835.1 Candidatus Eiseniibacteriota bacterium
CTTATTCTGAAGCCCAGATGACTGCCCTGGACAATCCGGGCGATCCGACCGTTGGAATTGCCGCATTCCAGGCGTTTATCAACAAGACCGGAACAGACGACTTGAGAGGCCACGCCAAGGCGCAGATCGCGGCGTTCTACTCTCAGATGGGTGATTTCGAGAACGCCGCCGCTCTGTACCGCGAAGTGATTCAGCAGTATCCCACGAAGAAGTTGGTCGTGCTGGTCGCGTTGCTAATGCCGTCGAAGACGCTGATGGGGCCCGTCGTGGCGCTGCCCGGCACGTAGGCGGTGATCTGTGTGTCGTTCCCCACGCTGAACGACGAGGGGATGCCGTTGAACTTCACGGTGGTCACGGCGGTGAAGCCTGACCCGCTGAGCGTGACCGCCGTGCCGCCGGGGCCACCGGCGGGGGAGAAGCCGGAGAGCGCGAGAGCGTGGGCGGGCGCCGCGAACAGCGTGAGAAGTGCGAGGAGCGGCGTGAGCCGAAGGGCAAGGCGGATGCCGCCGGCAAGACTCCGGCGCAGATACGTGGTCATGCGGCCTACCTCCGATGCGAGTGTCGTGGGTCGGTGAGAACCAACCTGCATCGTGACCACGCCGGGGGAGGCGGGTGGAGATCGCGCGCGGCCGGAGCGGTGCATGCGTCAGGGGATGCTGCGCACCGGGCCGGACGACTCAGGATTCTTCTCACGTTAGGCCGGACACGGCCCGGTTGCAATGCCTCTCGGACCTTGTCTCCGCTCCGGGGAGCGTGGACTCGTGCGGCCGCGATGTGGCCGGCGCGCGTGTTCGGCGCCGCCCGCCTGCTGCGGCCCCCGCCGCCCCGGTGTATCCTCCCCACACCATGAGCCACTCGCATACGCACGACGCGAAGCGCACCTCCGGCCACGCGGGTGAACACCTCCCGCTGCCGACCGACGGCGAAGGCTGCATCGAGATCCTCGCAGACCGCCTGCGGGAGTGGCCGGGCATCATCGCCATCGAAGCCGACTTCCGTGCAAGCACGATCTCGGTGCGTTACGAGCCGGGGTCGGTCTCGCCCGACCAGCTCAACGCGTTCGCGGACGAGGTCGGCGCGCTGTTCGCCCAGCGCGTGACCTCGTGCGAGAAGCGCGACAGCGCCGACGCCTGCCCCGAGTGCGCACTGCGTTTCGGCCGGCTGCCCGCGGAAGCCGTGGGCGTGTTCCAGGTGGAGGCGACGCCGGGCAACGTGCGGCTCGCGCGCCGTGGCGCCACGGACGCGGGCGTGGAAGTGGTGCGGCCGCTCTCCGAGAAGCCCTGGGGCGCGATGTTCACGCACAAGGAGGAGGAGGAGCACGCCGAGGGCCGCGCGATGATCGTGCTGACGCTCGTGGCGCTGGTGGCGACCGCCGCCGGGGTCGCGCTCGAACGCGTCATCGCCCCCGAGAACCTGGGCTCGCACCTGCTCTACGCCGCGGCCGCCGCGAGCGGCGGCTGGTTTGCGGCGCGCAGCACGTTCGAGGCGCTGCGGCGTTTCAAGTTCGACGTCAACCTGCTGATGATCCTCGCGGCGGTGGGCGCCGCGGCGACGGGCGCGATCTTCGAGGCCGCGGTCCTGATGTTCCTGTTCTCGCTCAGCAACACGCTCGAGGTCTATACCATGGGCCGCACGCGCCACGCGCTGAAGGCGCTCATGGAGCTGCGGCCCGCGCGTGCGCTGGTGCGGCGCGACGGCCACGAGCTCGAGGTCGACGTCGAGTCGGTGCGCGTGGGCGAGACGGTGATCGTGAAGCCGGGCGAAGCGTTCGGCGTGGACGGCACGGTGGTGCTCGGCACCTCGCTGGTGGACCAGAGCAGCCTCACGGGCGAGTCGGTGCCGGTCGAGAAGCAGTCCGGCGACAAGGTGTTCGCCGGGACGCTCAACCAGCACGGCGCGCTCGAGATCGTGACCACGCGCGCGGCCGCCAACAGCGCGCTGGCGCGCATCGTGACGCTGGTGCGCGAGGCGCAGGAGCAGAAGTCGCACACGGAGGAGGTCGCGGAGTGGGTGGGGCGCTACTACACGATCGTGGTGATCGTCGCTGCCGCGCTCATGCTGGGGCTGTCGCTGTTCGTGTTCCACCTGCCGTGGAAGGGCCCTGGTGGGGCGCTCTATCGCGCGATGACGCTGCTCGTGGTCGCCTCGCCCTGCGCGCTTGTGATCGCGACGCCCGCGACCGTCCTCTCCGCCATCGCCAACGCCGCGCGCAACGGCATCCTGTTCAAGGGTGGCCGGTTCATCGAGGCGCTTGGGCGTATCCGCGTGATCGCGTTCGACAAGACGGGCACGCTCACGCACGGCCGCTTCGAGGTGACCGACGTCGTGGCCGTCGAGGGCGCCTCCGAGGACGACCTGCTGGGGTTCGCCGCGGCGGCGGAGAAGCGCTCGCCGCACCCGCTCGCGCAGGCGGTCGTCCGCGCGGCGGAAGCGCGCCACGTCGCCTTCACGCCGGCCGAGCAGATGGTGAACCACCTCGGCAAGGGACTCGTCGCGACCCAGGCGGGCCAGTCGATCGAGGTGGGCACGCCCGAGTTGTTCGCCGCGCTGGGGTTTGCGCCTCCCGCGGCAGCAATCGAGCGGGTCGGGGTGTTTGCCGGGGACGCCAAGACCGCGATGATCGTGCACCGCGGCGCGGCGTGGGGCGTCATCGCGGCTGCGGACCAGGTGCGACCGACGGCGGTGGACACCGTGCGCACGCTGCGCACGCTGGGTATCCGCCGGCTTGCGGTGCTCTCGGGCGACAACGAGCACACGGTCGAGGCGATCGCGCGCCGCACCGGCGTGGACGAGCAGCACGGGCGGCTCCTGCCCGAGGACAAGGTGCGCGTGATCGCCGACCTCGAGCGGACGCACGGACCTGTGGCGATGATCGGTGACGGCGTCAACGATGCGCCCGCGCTCGCGCGCGCCAGCGTCGGCATCGCGATGGGCGGCATCGGCAGCGACGCGGCCATGGAGAGCGCGGACGTGGTGCTGATGGCGGACGACCTCACCGCACTGCCCTACGCGCTGCGGCTGGCGCAGCGCGCGAACCGCGTCGTCATCCAGAACCTGGTCATCGCGACGGGCGTCATGCTCGCGCTGGTCGTGTGGGTGTTTGCGGGCCAGTACCTGCCGATCGGCCAGCTCAAGCTGCCGATCGCCGTCTCGGGGCACGAGGGCAGCACGGTCGTCGTCATCCTGAACGGCCTGCGGCTGCTGGTCGGGCGTCGCGCGCGCGCCTGAAGGCCGGGCGCCGCGGTTCAGAGCGCGGTGACGATCACGTTGTCGTAGTACACCGTGCACTCGCCCGCGCCGCCGGTGTACGCCGCCAGCGCGATGCCGCCGCGCCTGGCGCGCGCGATCGCGCGATCGAGCCGCTGCTCGCCGTTCACCCGGACGGTCATCCGGGGGCCGCGCACCTCGATGCGCAGGTGGTTCCAGGTCGCGTCGGCGTTGAGCGCCGCCGCCTTGCCGACCGGCCACTCGCGGAGGTACGCGACGATGTCCTGGTAGGCGCCGCCGCGCAGGTCCACGCCGACGCCGCTCTCTCCCACGAGCCGCACCACGGCGCCCTTGTCCACGCCGCGCATCATGCAGGCGTCGAAATCGAGCGCGTAGTCGCACCACAGCGAATCGCCCGCGCGCAGCACGGAACGCAGTTGCTTCTGGTCCGGCAGGTCGGCGCGCAGCATGCCGTGCCACACGCTCCATACGTCCGGCTGGTCCGTCTGCCAGGCGCCGAGGCCGTGGGAGAAGTCGTCGGCGAAGAGCACCCCCTGCGCGGGCGGGTCGAACTTCGGCGGCGCGGGCGGAAGCGCAAATCGCGTCGAGTCGGCCGCGGCGCAGAGCAACGGCGCGATCGCGAACACCAGCCAGCGGCCCGGCTTCACGCGCATGCGGCCTCCCTGCCTCCGGTGGAATCCTCGTGTCCTGCGGGCGAAGGGATCGCCCGCAGGATGCGGCTCCGGTTCCCGGCGGCCCGGCCCCGAGCATCATGCGCCGGGGCGCTCAGAACCTCCAGTTGAGACCCGCCTGCAGCTGCTTCGTCGTGCCGCCCGACCCGCCGGAGTCCAGCTCGTAGCCGCCGTTCAGGTACCAGCGGCGCCCGAGGGTCAGGTCACAATCCACGCTGGTCCAGTGCTGGCGGTCCCACGTGTTCACGGGCGCGACGCGGGTGCCGCGCACGCCGCCAGTTGCCTCGATGTGTGAGAGCGGTGTGGGGTCGAGCCCGACGCCGCCGGACCACAGCCGGCTCGTCACGTTGGCGCCGGTGAACTCGGAGACGCGGCCGCGCAGCGAGAGGTGCAGGGAGCTGATCCGGTACGCCTCGGCGCCTGCGGACCACGAGTGCGAGTGGTCGGAGCCGCCGCTGCCGCGCGTCTCGCCCGTGAAGCGGAACCGGTTGAGCAGGCTCACGTCGGACCCGAGCCACGCGCCCTGTCGGTAGGTGTCGTCGAACTGGTCCGCGGGCGTCGTGCGGTCGCGCCAGAGGCGGACGCTGCGGCGGTTGTCGAAGCCGGTGCTCACGCCGAGCCACGCGACCGGTGCGACGCGCGCCGTCCAGAACGTGCTCGTCGGCGTGAGGGTGTGCTCGCCCCGGGCTCGCCTCCAGCCGCGATTGACGTCCACCTCCTGCGTGAACGTGGACATGAAGGCGCGCGTGGACCCGGTCGCCGTCCCGACGAGGAAGTCGCGGTTGGTCTGCCCGCTGTCCTGCGATGTGATCGCGCCGAGCGACACCTGGTAGTTGCGCGGCGCGGCCGCCGCGGAGTGGAACTCCGCGAAGCCGCCGCTCTCGAGGATGTCCTTCGAGAGCCCGAAGCTGACCGGGTTCGGCTGCGTGCCGCTGAACAACCCGAACGAGTGCCGGTCGTTCCCCGACTGCGCGACCACGCCGTCGAACAGGCTGACCGACGCGAGGCTGGCGGACGACTGGCGCCCGATCGCCAGGCTGCGGTGCGAATCGAGCGAGCGCACGGTCAGCGCCGCGCGGTAGACGCGCGAAATCTGCTCGGTCGTGGAGCTGCCCGCCCGGGTGCGGAACGTGCGGCGGTTGCGCATGTCGAACGACAGGTCCACGTGCCCGCTGCCCTGGTCGTAGCCGTCGCAGCGCAGGTCGAGCGCGGGCTGGCGGAAGCCCATGCCGGCCATGTCCACCGAGAGCCAGCGCGCTCCCACGCGGCCGCGCAACCGCGGCCGGTGCTGCTGGGCCGGCGCCGCCGCGCTGACCTGC
>CAIXRL010000653.1 GCA_903921835.1 Candidatus Eiseniibacteriota bacterium
CGGGCTCGGGCCTACTCGCGGGTCATCCAATCGGAGGAGCGACCGCCGGTCGGCGCGGCGGGTGCGCCCGGAACGGGCCGGTCGCCCGTCGCCGCGTCCACCGCCTGCCACGTGCGATCGCTGGCCGCCGAGATGCCCTTGAGCTTGAGGCTGAGTTCGTTGGGGTTGTTGCAGTTCCGGAGCGCCTCTTCCTCGGTGATCACCCCGTCGCGCAGCAGCGCGAGCACCGACTGGTCGAAGGTCTGCATGCCGTACTGCGTGACGCCTTCGGCCACCACCGTGTGGATGAGTGGGAGCTTGTCGGCATTGAGGATGTACTCGCGGATGGTCGGCGTGCTCACCATGACTTCGCACGACGGCACGCGACCCGCGCCGTCACGGCGCGGGATGAGGCGCTGCGAGATCACGGCGCGCAGGTTCGCCGACAGCGACTGACGGATCTCGTCGTGCTGGTGCGGCGGGTAGAACGAAATGATGCGCTGGATGCTCTGCACGACGTCGGTCGTGTGCAGCGTGGACATCACGAGGTGGCCGGTGTCCGCCGCCATGAGTGCGGTGCTCATGGTCTCGAGGTTGCGGATCTCGCCCACCAGGATGATGTCGGGGTCCTGCCGCAGCACGTAGCGCAGGCCGTCGTGGAACGACTGCGTGTCGAGGCCGACCTCGCGCTGGTGGATGAACGACAGCCGGTCACGGTGGAGGAACTCGATCGGGTCCTCGACCGTGATGACGTTGCGCGTCGTGGTGCGGTTGATGGTGTCGATCATCGCGGCGAGCGTCGTCGACTTGCCCGAGCCGGTGCGTCCCGTCACCAGGATCAGGCCGCGCGGCGAAAACGCCAGGTCGCGCACGGCCGGCGGCAGGCCGAGATCGTCCAGCGTGGGGACTTCCACGGGCACGTGCCGCAGCGCGAGCGCGGGCGTGCCGCGCTGCATGAAGACGTTCGCGCGGAAGCGCGCGAGTCCCGCGACGCCGAACGCGAAGTCGATTTCGCTGTGGGAGGAGAAGAACACACGCTGCTCCTCGTTGAGGAGCTGGTTGCTCACGTCGCGCAGCTCCTGGGCGGACGGCGCGGGCTCGTCGAGGGTGTAGAGCACGCCGTCCACGCGCACCACGGGCGGAGTTCCGGCCTTGAGATGCAGGTCGCTGGCCCGCGCGGCGATCATCTTATCGAGCACGTTGCGAATGTTCATCTGGCCCTCGTGCGACGGGAACCCGCCAGGGCGCCCGGCGCGGAATCCCCGTCAGACCTTTTCGACGAGGAAGAGCTTCTGCCCAAACTCGACGGGCTGGGCGTTCTCAACGAGAATCTGGACCACGCGTCCCTTGAACTCGGCCTCGATCTCGTTCATCAGCTTCATCGCCTCGATGATGCACACCGTCTGGCCGACGGCCACGGGGTCGCCGTTCTCGATGAACGGTTCCGCGTCGGGCGCGGGCGAACGGTAAAACGTACCCACCATCGGCGACGTGATCGCCTCGAGGTGGCTCGCGGGATCGGCGGTGGCCTCTGCAAGGCCGGGAGCGGCCGGTCGCGCGGCGGGCTCCGCGGCCACGGGCACGGCGGCCGGGGCGGAGGCGGTCGCGGAAATACGGACGGACCGCCCGCCCGCGCTCAGCTCGAGTTCGCCGATGCCGCTTTCCTGGACCAGGACGATCAACTGCTGCAACTCGCTCAACTCGAAGCCGGCGGCAACGACACCGGCGGCCGGCTTGCCCGCGGGCGCTTTCGCGGTGCGCCCGCCCCTGACGGCGACGACCTTGCGGGACCCTTTGCGCGCCCTAGCCACGGGCGAGGTGCGCGACGAGGCCGCGCAGCGCGAGCAGGTAACTCCCGACGCCGAAGCCCTGCACCGCGCCGATGGCGGCGCCGGTGATCAGGGACGTATGGCGGAACGACTCCCGCGTCTGCGGATTGGACACGTGCACCTCGACCGTCGGTAGCGCCGCACCCTTGATCGCGTCGCGGAGCGCGACGCTGGTGTGGGTGAGGCCGCCCGGGTTGAGCACGACACCTTGAAAGTGACCGCGCGCCTGATACAGGGCGTCGATGAGTACGCCTTCGTGGTCGCTCTGCCGGCTTTCGACCTCGCAGCCGAGCTCCCGGCCCAGCGCGATCAGGCGTTCTTCGACGTCCGCCAGCGTGGTACGACCATAGACTTCGGGCTCGCGGGTTCCGAGTGCGTGCAGGTTGGGCCCGTGCAGGATCAGGATTCGCACGATCTACCGTCTCCTTCCCGGGCTCAGCCGCGCGCTCCCGCGCGACGCAACGCGGCACGCACGAGCGCGTTTGAAACCGCGCGCGGGACGCTAGCAAGTCCGATTCGGGGCGTCAACACCCAGCGGACCTCGCCGCGCGCGCGCTTCTTGTCGTTGCCCATCGCCGCGAGCAGCGCCGCCAGCGGCGTCGCGGGCATCGTGACGGGCAGCCCCAGGTGGTCGAGCATGGCCTCGAGCCGGACACGCGAGCCGCGGTCGAGACCGGACACCTGCTCGCTCAGTTCGGCCGCGGCGCGCATCCCCACGGCGACCGCCTCGCCGTGCAGGATGCCGCGATATTCGCGGGCGGCCTCGATCGCGTGCCCGAGCGTGTGACCGTAGTTGAGCGCCGTACGGCCGCCGCCCTCGCGCTCGCGCTCGTCCGCCTTCACGACGCGCGCCTTGACGCGGATGGCGCGCGCGACCGCGCCGGCGAGCGCGGGCGGTTCGCCCGCCGCGAGCTCGTCGGCGTGGCGCTCGCACCACGCGAACAGCGGGGAGGCCACCGCGAAGCCCATCTTGACCACCTCGGCGAGCCCCGCGCGCACGTGGCGTGCGGGCAGCGTCGCCAGCACCCCGGCATCCACGAGCACGCCGACCGGCTGGTGAAACGCGCCGACCAGGTTCTTGCCCTCGGGCAGGTCCACGGCCGTCTTGCCGCCGATGCTGGCGTCCACCTGCGCGAGCACGGTCGTGGGTACGCAGATCCACGGCACCCCGCGCAGCCAGCTCGCCGCGGCGAAGCCCGCCAGGTCGCCCACCACGCCGCCACCGAGCGCGACGATCGCGTCGCCGCGGCCGATGCGCTCCGCGGCGAGACGCCGCCACAGGCGCACGAGCACTTCCGCGCGCTTGGCTCCCTCCCCCGCGGGCACCACGAGCGTCGTGACGGAGATCCCCGCGGCGCGAAGCGAGCGCCCTGCCGCGGCTCCCCAGAGCGCGCCGACGCGCGAATCCGTGACCAGCGCCACGCGCGGCGCACCGGTGAGCGTGCGCGTGAAGGCGCCAAGTCCCGCCAGCGATCCCGCGGCGATCCGCACCCGCGAACTCGCGCGGTATCCCGGATAGGTCAGCGTCATGTCGGCCATTGCCCTGCAGCCTACACCAGCCGCGGCGGTTTCAGCGCGCCGAGTCCCGCAGGCCGCGGGCGCGATCGAGCACGCCGCGCGCGCGGCGGACACGCGGCTCGGGCGCCGCGGCGCGGCTGGGGCCGTCGGGCGCGGCGGGGCCGGCCAGGACCGAATCGGGGCGCATCCACGTCGGGATCCCCGTCGGCGATTCGCCCATCGTGACGTGGCCCTCGCGCCGCATGTCCTGGTGCGCCCAGACGACCCGCACGGTCGTGCCCGGCGGCGCGGCCCCGACCCAGCGGGCGAGCTGCTCGGGGGACTCGACGCGCTCGCCGTCGAACGCGACGATGAGATCCCCCCGCTGCAGGCCGGCACGGTCGGCGGGACCGCCGGGCTTCGCGGCCTCGACGATCGCGCCCAGAGGCACGCGCAGGTCGGGCTGCGTCTCGCTGTTCACGTAGCCGGCGCGGGTCGAGACTCCCATCCAGCCCAGGCGCACGCGCCCTTCCCGGCGCAAGGCGTCGCAGACCAGGCGCACTTGCTGCAGCGGGATGATGAAGCTGGCGCCCCCGGGGCGCCGGTCGCTGTCCGCCTCGTTGTCACCCTCGCCGCCCGCGATGCGCGGCGAATCCAGCTCTCCCTGCACGAGACCGATCAGCTCGCCGCGCGAGTTGAGGGCGGCCCCACCGCTGTTGCCCGGGTAAACCTGGTTCGTGAGCTGCAGCAGCGTCAGCCGCGGCTCGCGCCAGCGGTAGGAGATGTTGCCCACCGACTGCGTCGGCGCGGCGCCGTAGGAGCTGCCCAGCGCGATCACCCAGTCGCCCAGCTCCGTGGGTCGCGAGGCGAACGTGAGCGCCGGCAGTTCCAGGCCCGGCACGCGCAGCAAGGCGACGTTGCGGATCGGGTCCATCCCGACGAGTACCGCATCGACCTGGAGCTTGTTGGCGGTGACGACGATGATCTTCTCCGCCTCGAGCACCACGCTCGCGGTCGTGAGCACCTCGTCTGCGCCGATCGCAACTCCCGAACCAACGCGGCTGTACAAACGCCGGCTCTTCACCATGCCGGTGCGGTAGTACAGGAGCGGATAGCGCTGGCTGACGACCGTGACCAGGCTCGGCCGGGCGCGCCGCACGATCTGGTCCACGTCGGCCTCAATCGCCGAGAGCGTCGTCTGCGCGCGTGCGCGGGGTGCTGCGAGCGTCAGCAGAGCCAGCGCACCGCCCAGGCACAGCAGGCCCGGTGCGAGGCGGAGCCAGGAGGCCGCGCGTCGCGCCGGGCCGCTGGTGCGATGGCAACAGGGCGAGTCGCGCACGGAGTCAGCCCGGGATGTTCATGAGCCCGCGGCCTGCGAACGCGAGCCGCGCGTCATCCGCCGCGAAGCCCGACCGGCCGCGGTCCCCAGCGTGTCCACGACACGGCTGCGGCGCGGCCGGGCGAGCCCGGGCGCACGCCGAAAGCGGGTCCGGCTGCCGTACGTCTCGCTCTCTCGGCTCGCGGTTCATGGATGCTCCGGGCTAGAACGTGATGACGGCCTGCTCCGCCTGGATGCCATGCGACACCCGGGACACGGTGTGGGCGTGTCCGCGGCGCAGGGTCACCGGGTCGAGCACGAAGTCCACGTCCTCGCTGTGGTCGAAGAGGGTGTCGGCAATCGCCACCGGCACGGGGCCGGGGCCTGCCGGGGCGGGCGCGGAACCCGGCGTCGCCGAGCCGGAAGGCGTCGCCACGGCGACGAGCCGGGGCTCCATCACGGGTGCGCCGGAGTGCGCGAAGGGATCGCCCTGCTGCGAGCGCATCACCCAGGGCGCGGCGAGCACCCCCGCGACCAGCACCAGCGAGGCCGCCGTTGCCACCACCACCCAGCCGGGCGCAGGTCGCACGAACACCAGGTCGGGCACGGGCGCGCGGCGACGCGCGGCGGCAAGCGAGCGCGCGGCGAGGTCCGGCGCCGCCTCTGCGCGCGGCAGCGCCGCGATCGCCGTCAGCGTACGCGCCAGTACTTCGTAGTCGGCGCGGCAGGATGCACACCGGGCGAAATGGGCGTCCACCCACTCGCGCTCGGCTCGCGTCGTCTCATCATCCCAATACGGCCCGAAGAGGTCGCGGACCCTGGCGCAACGGCTCATGCTTTCTCCTGCTTGCGTAGTAGCGGTTGGAGCTTGCGCTTCAGCATGCTGCGGGCGCGGTTGATGCGGGATCGCACCGTCCCCCCGGGCACGCCAAGCACCTCGGCGATCTCCTCGTATGCCAGCCCCTCGATGTCGCGAAGCACCAGCGCCAGCCGGTACTTCTCGGGTACCGTCGCGATGGCACGCCCCACCTCGCCCTGGAGCTGCTCGCGTTCCATCCCCGCCTCGCGCCCTTCCGCGGGATCGGCAAGCTGGCCCATGCTGTCGTGGAGCACTTCCGTCATCGCATCCAGCGAAAACCAGTTCCGTCGTCTCACCCGGCGGCGGATCTCGTTCTTCGCGAGATTCGCCGCGATGGTGAAGATCCACGTCGAGAACTTCGAGCCGCGCCGGTAGTTCCTCCGGTGCACGAAGACCCGGACGAACGTTTCCTGCGCGAGATCGTCCGCACCGTTGCGGTCGTTCAACACGCGGCTGATCAGGTTGGTCACCCGGCCCTGAAAACGACGAACGAGCTCGGTGTACGAGCGCTCGTCCTCATCGGCCACCCTGGCCATGAGATCTTCGTCCGACAGGCTCACGACCTGGGGTGACAACGACTCTCGATCAGGGGCCAAAGGTGACCTCACCTGTTCGTGATACCCCCGCGGGGCTGGCCGGTTCCCGATTCCAGCGCCGGGCGGGGGCAGGAACGGGGCTCAGTGGGCAGCTTCCAGCTTGTTGCGGACACGCGGGTTGGCGCCGTCACCTGCAAGGCTCAGGCGATACTGGGCACGTGCAAGGTCGAGCAGCCTGAGTTCGCGATAGACGTCGCCCAGGTGTTCGTGGACGACCGGATCGTCACCCGTAAGTGTAAGGGCTCTTTCGAGATGAACCCGTGCGGCAGAGAACTCACCCAGGCGGAACAGTACCCAGCCCATCGAGTCCAGATAGGCCCCGTTGTCGGGGTCCTGCTCGACCGCGCGCCGGATCAGCTTCTCCGCCTCGGGCAGGTCCCGCTGATGATCCGCCAGCAGGTAGCCCAGAAAGTTGAGCGCCTGCGGTGAGTCGGGCACCAGCGCCAGCGCATCGCGCCCGGCGGCGATGGCGCCGGACACGTCGCCGAGTTGTTCGCGGCACAGGGCGAGGTCGAGCAGCAGCGAGGGGTCGTCGGGAACGCGCTCGCGCAGCCAGCCCAGCTCGTCGGCCGCCTCCCGCCAGCGCTGCGTTTCGCGCAGGTAGCGCGCGAGCACGCGGCGCGGCGAGAGCGAATCGGGCGACGCCGCCACCTCGAGGCGCGCATAGGCGACCGCCGAGTCCGCGCGCCCTGAGGCGGCGCGCACCCAGCCGCGCAGCCGCGGGGCGTTCCCGGCGCCGGGGTGCGATGCCACCCAGCCGTCCATGAACTTCACGGCCTCCGCCGCGCGCTGGTTGTGCAGCAGCACCTCGGCCGTGCGCGCGGCCAGCTCGGGCTCCTCGGGCGAGCGCTCGCGCATGCGCCGCAGCGCGAGCGAACCCGCATCGGGGTGGCCGTTGCGGTACTCGAGGTCCGCGAGTGCCCCGAGCGCAACCTCGTCGCCCGGCTGCGCCTCGACGACCTTGCGTGCCTGAACGAGCGCTTCCTTCGCCCGGCCGGCCTGCACGAGCAGGGACACCAGCCGCCGGCGCGTGGCGACGTCATCGGGATGCACCTCGAGATGGTGGCCGTAGAGCCCGATGGCCTCCTCGGGATGTCCCAGCCGCTCGCGCAACCAGCCGCGCAGGAACAGCGCGCCAGGACGCGCAGGGTTGTCCTCGAGCGCGATCGTCAACGCGCTGTCGGCCTCCTGGAAGCGCCCGAGGCGCGCCCGCGTCGTGGCAAGCTGGAACCAGCTCTCGGCGTCATCCTCGTCAATGCGCACGATGCGGTCGTAGCAGCTGTCCATGATCGCAATGCGGTCGAGGGATTCGGCGACGTGCGCCAGCGTGCGGAGGCATTCCGTGTTCGCGGAGTCGGCGGCGACGGCTTCGCGCAGGGGCTGCAACGCCTCGCCGGCGCGCGACAGGTTGAACAGCGCGGCGCCCTCGAGCCACAGCGCGCGGCCGTCTCCGGGCGAGCGCTCCAGCGCGCGCCGGGCCAGCTCCAGCGCGTGCGCGTGTTCCCCCGCCCGCGAGGCCACCTCGGAGGCATGCAGGAGGATGCCCGTGGAGGCGGGGTCCAGCGCGGAGGCGCGCGCGAGTTCGGCGCCGGCGGCGGGGAGATCGCCGGTCTGCTCGAGCCAGCGGCCCGCCAGGTAATGACGCAGCGCCTCGTCGCTCGGGTAGCGTTCTCCGGCGGCCTCGCCGGCGAATGCAGCCGAAGCGGCGAGCAGGCCGGCGGCGAGGGCGATGCACGCGAGACGCTTCATGGCCTGTGAGCGTATCATGCGGGTGCGCCCGCGGGCCACAAAATGCCTGCGCGCATGCCGGGACTGGCCGCCCCCCAGCCCGACGTTGTCATTCTCATGCATTCACTCCCCTGCAGCCCGGGAATCCCATGAACGAAACGCGAGTCCTCGTCGTGGACGACAAGGACATCGTGGCCCGCACCCTGGCCACGATGGTCCAGAAGAACGGCCATACCGCGGTGACGAGCCACAGCGTCGTCGACGCCCTGCGATTGTTCGATGAGCAGCCGTTCGACGCGGTGCTCTCCGATGTGAAGATGGGGGCGCTCGGCGGCTTCGACCTCCTCAAGCGGATCAAGGAGCGCGCCCCGAACGTTCCCGTCATTCTCATCACGGGCGAGGCGACGGTCGTCGACGCGATGGAAGCGATGGAGGCCGGGGCCTACGACTACCTCAGCAAGCCCGTGCGCAACGACGTCCTCGGCCAGCTGCTCAAGCGCGCCATCGAGCACAAGCGGCTCGTCGCGCGCGAGGTGGCGACGAGCCGCTCCGATCCCGCGCCGACCGCGTTCACCGACATCATCGGGCACTCGGCGCTCATGCTGGACGCGTTCAAGCGCGTGGCCCGCGCGGCCCGCAGCGATGCGAGCGTGCTGATCCTGGGCGAGCACGGCACCGGCAAGGAGCGCGTGGCCCGCGCGCTGCACGAAAAGAGCGCCAGGTCCGACCACCCGTTCGTGGCGGTGAACATGCCGTCGCTCGCCACCGGCATCGTGGAGAGCGAGCTGTTCGGCCACCGTCGCGGCGCGTTCACCGACGCCAGCGCCAACCGCCAGGGCCTCTTCGAGCAGGCCAACGGGGGCACGCTGTTCCTGGACGAGATCGGCGATCTCGATCCGCAGGTGCAGGTGAAGCTGCTGCGCGCGATCCAGGAGCAACGGATCAAACCGGTCGGGGGGAACGAGGAGATCGCCGTGGACATCCGCCTCGTGGCCGCGACCAATCGCGACCTGCCCCGGCTGGTGCGCGAGGGCCGTTTCCGCGAGGATCTCTACTATCGCATCAACGTGATGACGATCGCGCTGCCGCCGCTGCGCGATCGGCGCGACGACATCCCCGAGCTGGCGGACTACTTCCTCGCCCGCTACGCCGCCAAGGCCGGCAAGCCCGTGCCCCGGCTCTCGCCGGAGGCGCTCGAGGTGCTGGTCCGCCACAACTGGCCCGGGAACGTGCGCGAGATGGAAAACGTCACCCAGGGCGTGGTCCAGTTCTGCGACGACGCGGTCGTGACGCCGGACCAGCTCATGCTCGGAGCCGTCCGCTTCGATGCCACGCCGGCCAGCCCGACAACGGTTCCGGAAATGCCCAGCCTCCGCCAGAAGATGGACGAGTACGTCCAGGAGGTGCTCACCATGACCGGCGGCAATCACACGCAGGCCGCCAGGGTCCTGGGCATCACCCGGCGAACGCTGCAACGCATGGCGGTGAAGCGACGCACTCCAGAATGAGCAAGTGCGACACGATGTCGCATAGCGAGCGATATCGTCGCAGTGCCTGTATGACACACACTGAAACTACGTTCCGGACAAACTGCCATCAGCAAGTGCGACACGATGTCGCGATCGCTGTTTGGGCCAGCTTCCGCTTCACATGACGAGGAACCAGCATTCTGGACCTAACGCATTGCCTATGATTGGATTGGACTAACTCTCCAGCCTCTGGGTGCTTCTGGCACCAATAGTGCATAGGTGTAGCCTTCAGAGATGGCTGCGGTGCGCCGGTCTCGAAAGCGACAGCGTCCTTCGGGGCGCGCAGGTCTGTCGCCGCTATGTGAAAGGGCACGGAAATTCCGAGGGGCCTGTCCCGAGCGTATGTGGCGGCAGTTTTGAGGCGGGGAGCGCAAGCTCCCCGCCTTCTTTTGTGACCCGGCCCGGGCTGGTCAGCGCCCGCGGCGTGCCGGGCGCCCGCGACGGCCGTAGGCATCCGGCTTTCGCTGGCCGAAACTGGACATCGCGCGCTCGATCTCCGCGACGCGCTCCTCGTCGTCGATCCTAGACGGCGGCGCGGGTGCCGGGGGTTCCACGTTGCGCTCCGGCTCCTCCACCACCTCGGGCCGCTCGGGCTCACCGAGTCCAAACGGATCCACGTGCAGCGCTTCGCTCGCGACGCCAGGCTCCGGCCGGGGCGCTGCCGCGACCGGCGCACGCCGACCGGAACGCCGGGTCGAGCGTCCATAGACGATTGCCGCCGACTTCGGCGGCGAGGGCGGGCTGGCCGGCGACAGCGCGGGCTCGTGGGCCGAGCGCACCTCCGGCTGACGCTCGGACTCAGCTGAACGCCGGACGCCTCGCCCCTGAGTCACAGGGAGCTCTTCGTCGTCGTCCTCGTCGTCCTCGTAATCCTCGTCGTCCTCGTCGTCCTCGTCGTCCTGGCCATCCTCGTCGTCTTCGTCGTCTTCGTCCTCGTCGGCGATGTCGTCCACGACATTCTCGTCGTCCTCGTCATCGTCATCGCCGGGATCCGCGTCCCGCGAATCCGTATCGGCCGGCCCGATCACCTCGAGATCGAAATCGGCCTCGTCGGCGATGGAATCCTCCTCGGCCTCATACTCCTCCACCACAGCGTCGCCCGCGATTTCACCGTCGTCCGCCGGCGCCACATGGGAACCCCGGGGGAACACTTCCCTTTCGGCGCGACCGCGACCACCGCGACGGCGGCGGCGACGCGAATCACCCGACTCCTCGCGCTCGTTCGAGTCCCACGCCGGCGCCGCTGCGACGGCTTCGGCTTCGGGCTCATGGCCGTCACGCACGCGCTTGACACTCTCCAGCGCGTCGCGGGCGGCAGCCTGCTCCGCTTCCTTCTTGTTGTGACCGCGCCCTTCCCCCAGCGTGCGGCGTCCGACCATGACCTCCACCATGAAGTGCTTGGAGTGATCGGGCCCGTACTCGCTGCGGATGCGGTAGACGGGGTGCGTGCGGAAGGTGCTCTGCACGTACTCCTGCAGGTGGCTCTTGTAGTTCGTGTGCCGCTTGTCGGCCACGATCTCGTCGGTGTCGCTCAGCAGCTGCGTGTGGATGAACTGGCGGGCGGTCTCGAAACCCTGGTCGAGGTAGATGGCGCCCAGCACCGACTCGAACGCGTCGGCAAGGATCGAGAGCCGCTGGCGGCCGCCCGATTCCACCTCGGAGTGGCTCATGAGCACGAAACGGCCGAGCCCCATTCGCAGCGCGCGACGTGACAGGATCGCCTTGGAGACCAGGAGCGACTTGGTCTTGGTGAGCTGCCCCTCGTGCTCGTCCGGCCGCCGGCGATACAGGTACTCGCTGGTCACGAGTCCGAGCACGGAGTCGCCGAGGAACTCCAGCCGCTCGTTGGACTCGCGCGGCCCCTGGCCCGTGACGCTCAGGTACGAGCGGTGGGTCAGCGCCAGCTTGAGCTGGCCGACATCGCGGAACGTCGTTCCGAAATGCCGCTGGAACTCGGCCAGGACCTTCTCCTCCTGGCGCTCCAGCGACTGCTCGCCACGCCGCGATTCCCGGCGCACCTCCCGCACGGGCTTTGCGACCCCGAAACCGAACAACGATTTCAGCCAGTCGAGGAATCCGCGCTTGCGCTGCTGTGGCGGTGGAGCAGGGCGTCCGCGGCGACGGCCGCGACCGCCGCGACGGCGGGACCTGGCCTTTACCCGATAGCCCTCATCGCCAGTGAGACATTGTGCCCGCCGAACCCAAAGGAGTTCGACATCGCCGCCTTGAACCGGCGAGTCCGGGCCTGATTCGCTACGAAGTCTAGATCGCATGCATCATCCGGTGTGTCGAGGTTGATCGTGGGAGGCACGACACCCCGCGCGAGCACCAGCGCGGTCACGACCGCTTCGAGTCCTCCGGCGGCACCCAGAAGGTGGCCGGTCATGGACTTCGTCGAACCCATCCAGACGGAGTGCGCGTGCGCGCCGAAGACCGCCTTCACCGCGATGACCTCGATGGGGTCGCCTGCCGGTGTCGCCGTCCCGTGGGCATTGATGTAGCCCACCTCGTCGAGTGCCAGTCCGGAATCCTGGAGCGCGCGCCGCATGGCACGCGCGGCGCCACCACCGTCCGCGCAGGGCGCGGTCATGTGATAGGCGTCGCCGGAGGCACCGTAGCCTGAGAGTTCGCACAGAAGGGTCGCACCACGGCGGCGGGCATGCTCCTCGGTTTCGAGGACCATGATTCCCGCGCCTTCGCCGATCACAAAGCCGTCCCGGTCCTTGTCGAACGGGCGGCTGGCGCGTTTGGGGTCGTCGTTACGCAGGGACAGGGCGCGGGCGGAGTTGAAACCGGCGACCGCCATGGGCGAGATCGTCGCTTCCGCACCGCCTGCGATGATGACGTCGGCATCGCCCGCGCGCAGCAGCCGCAGGGCTTCACCGATCGCGTTCGCCCCGGAGGCGCACGCCGATACGGTGCCGAAGTTCGGGCCCTTGAGCCCGTTCAGGATGGACACCTGACCGGCGGCCATGTCCGAGATCATCATCGGGATGAAGAACGGGCTGACTCGGCCGGGACCCTTCTCGAGCAACGCGGTGTGCTGCGTCTCGAAGGTCTCCATCCCGCCGATTCCCGACCCGATGATCACACCGACGCGTTCGCGATCGGTCGCCTCCAGGTCGAGTCCGGAGTTCCTCAACGCCTCATGGCTCGCCACGACCGCGAACTGGACGAAGCGGTCCATCCGCTTCGCCTCCTTGCGGTCGAGCACACCGTCGACGCTGAAGTCCTTCACCTCGCACGCGAACTTCGTCTCGAAGTTCGTGCAGTCGAAGCGCGTGATCGGGCCAGCGCCCGAGACACCCTCGACGAGGTTCCGCCAGCACTCCTCCAGCGTATTCCCTACCGGCGACACCACTCCGGCGCCGGTCACGAAAACCCTGGATCCGTTCGTGCTCATCTCGTGCTCGTCTCCCTGCGTTCCGGGCCGGTCCACGAGGGCCACGCCGTTCCGCCCCGACACTGGGCTGGAAAGCGCGGACCCGGGACACGGCCCGGCATCCTGTTGCTCGCGCGGTTAGGCGCTCGCGTGCTCCTGGAGGTACTTCATTGCGTCACCAACGGTCTTGAGCTTGTCCGCGTCCTCATCGGGGATATCCACGCCGAACTCCTCTTCGAGCGCCATCACCAGTTCGACGATGTCGAGCGAGTCCGCGCCGAGGTCCTCGATGAACTTGGCCTCGGGCACGAGTTGCTTGGCGTCCACTTCGAGTTCCTTGGCGATGATTTCCCTGACCTTGTCTTCGCTGAACGCTGCCATGCGGTTCACCTCCTCCTGAAGGATCGCTGATCCATTCGGGGTCTGCCTTACTCCATCACCATCCCGCCGTCCACCGTCCAGGTCTGGCCGGTGACGTAGGCCGCACGGGGCGACGCGAGGAACGCCACGACTTCCGCGACTTCCTCCGGCGCACCGAGCCGGCCCAGCGGGATCTTCGCCATCATGTCCGCGCGCGCACCTTCCGGCAGGCTCGCGGTCATTTCCGTCTCGATGAAGCCGGGGCAGACCGCGTTCACGGTCACGCCGCGCGAGGCCAGCTCGCGCGCCAGCGACTTCGTCATTCCCAGCAGGCCCGCCTTGGACGCGGAGTAGTTCACCTGGCCGGCGTTGCCCATCAGGCCGACCACCGACGAGATGTTCACGATGCGCCCGTAGCGCACCTTCATCATGCCGCGCGCCACGGCGCGGCTGCAGCGAAACGCGCCGCCGAGGTTCACGTTCAGCACGTCGTTCCACTGCTCGTCGGTCATGCGCACGAACAGCCCGTCGCGCGTGAGCCCCGCGTTGTTCACGAGCACGTCCACGCGCTGCAACTGCGTCGCGGCCGCCGCGAACGCTGCGTCCACGGACTCGGTGCTCGCGACGTCGGCCGCGTACGCGTGCGCCGTCCCGCCGGCGTCGCGCAGGCTCTGCGCCGCGGACTCGGCCCGCTCCACCTCGCGGTCGAAGATCGCCACCGTGGCACCCGCCGCGATCAACCGCCGGGCAATCGCCAGCCCGATTCCCCTGCCGCCGCCGGTGACGAATGCCACCTGACCGGCCAGATCCTTCGCCACCGCCGACGCGGTTGCGGCCTGCGCCTCGCTCATGCGTTCCTCCCCGCCGCCGAGGCCAGCGCCGCCAGCGTGGCGGCCAGGCTCCCGGGATCCTCGACGTTCCAGCTCGCCGTGTCCTTCTGGATGGTGCGCAGCAGCCCGCACAGCACCTTGCCCGCACCGAGTTCCACGAAACCCTCCACCCCCAGCGACAGCAGCAGACGCATCGATGCCTCCCAGCGCACCGGCGCGAGCAACTGCTCCTCGAGCGCGGCGCGGATCTCGTCCGCGCGCTGCGCGGGGCGCGCCCAGGCGTTGCACACGATCGGGCAACGCGCGTCCCGCAGCGTCACCTGGTCGAGCGCCGCGGCCAGGCCCTTCGCGGCCGGCTCCATCAGCGGCGAGTGGAACGCTCCGCTCACCTCGAGCCGGATCGCGCGCCGCGCGCCGCGCGCCTTCGCGGCCGCACACGCGGCCTCCACGGCCGCCGGATCGCCGCTCACCACCACCTGCCCCGGGGCGTTGAAGTTCGCCGCACGCACGATCCCGACCGCGGAAGCCTCCTCGCACGCCGCCTCGACCTCGCTCGCGGGCAGCCCGAGCACGGCCGCCATCGCGCCAGGGCTCCCAAGCCCCGCCTCGTACATCAGCTCGCCGCGGCGCTGGGTGAGGCGCAGCGCGTCCTCGAAGGACAGTGCGCCCGCCGCGACACACGCGGAGTACTCACCCAGGCTGTGCCCGGCCACGAACGCCGGCTCGAGGCCCGCCGCGGCCACGAGCCGCCACGCCGCCACGCTGTGCGTGAGCAGGGCGGGCTGCGTGTGCACGCTCTTCTTCAGGTCCTCCGCAGGACCGTCCCAGCACAGTTCGCTCAGGGCATAGCCGAGCACGCGGTCCGCGGTCCCGAAGGCGTCCTGCGCCGCGGGCTCGGCGTCCGCGAGCGCACGGCCCATGCCGACGCCCTGCGCGCCCTGCCCCGGGAAGAGAAAGGCCAGCTTCACGCCCGTGCCCCGTCCGTCGCGCTCGCCGAAGGCGCGCCGCCCGTGAAAAGGGGCATCGTCCACGTCATCGTGCTGGCTCCCCAGGTCGCGCCGCCGCCAAAGGCCGCGATCGCGAGATGATCGCCCCGCTTGAGGCGGCCCGCACGCACGACCTCGTCGAGCGCGATCGGGATGGATGCCGAGGAGGTGTTCCCGTAGCGGTCGATGTTCACGTACACCTTGTTCTCCGGCAGGCCCAGCCGCTCGCGGACGCCGTCGATGATACGCCGGTTCGCCTGGTGCGGGATGAACAGGTCCACCGCCTCCGGCGGCCAGCCCGCGGCGTCGCAGCACTTGCGCGTGGCGTCCTCCATGCTGCGCACCGCGAACGGAAAGAGCTTCTTGCCCTGCATGCGGATGAAGTGCTCGCGGCGCGCGACCGTCTGTTCGCTCGCAGGATTCACCGAAATGCCCGAGGGCACCTCGAGCACTTCACCGAGCTCGCCGTCGCTGTGCATCTCCACCGCGTGCACGCCCTCACCGAACTCGCACGCCTGGAAGAGCGCGGCCCCGGCGCCGTCGCCGAACAGCACACAGGTGTTGCGATCGGTGTAGTCCACGATGCGCGACAGCGTCTCGACGCCGACCACCAGCACCGTGTCGGCCATGCGGCCGCTGATGAGACCCCGCGCCATGCCGGTGCCGAACACGAAACCCGTGCAGGCGGCGAGCATGTCGTATGCCGCTGCCCTGGTCGCGCCCAGCTTGCGCTGCAGCGTGCAGCCGCACGAGGGCAGGATGCGGTCGGGCGTCGTCGTCGCCAGGATCACCTGGTCCACGTCCTTCGCGTCCACACCCGCCATCTCCAGCGCCCGCTGGCAGGCGATGAGCGCGAGATCGGACGACGCCTGGTCCGCGGCGGCGATGCGGCGCTCGCGGATCCCGGTGCGATCGACGATCCACTCGTCGGTCGTGTCCACGAGCTTCTCGAGGTCACGGTTCGAGAGCACGCGCTCGGGCACGTACATGCCCGTTCCCGTGATCGTGGTGCCGCGCATCGTGTCAGGCCGCGGTGACATGGTCGGACTGGATCTCCTCGCGAATGTGCTCGTTGACACGGGTCTCGACGAACGTGGTCATCGTGTGGATCGCGCTGCGGAACGCCCGCGTGCCACTCGCTCCGTGCCCGATGAAGCAACCACCGTTCACTCCCAGCAGCGGCACGGCGCCGTACTCCTCCCAGTCGAGCTTGCGCTTGAGCCGGCCGAGCGCGGGCATCATGAACAGCGATCCGAACATCGCCAGCAGATCGCGCTTGATCTCGTTCCTGACCGAGCCCCCGAGGAAGGCCGCGGCGCCCTCGGCCGTCTTGAGCAGCACGTTGCCCGTGAATCCGTCCGTCACGATGACGTCGCAGGTGCCCTGGAACAGGTCGCGCCCCTCGACGTTGCCGATGAAGTTGAGATGCTTCGCGCCGCGCAGCAGCGGCAGCGTCTCCTGCACCAGCTGGTTGCCCTTGCTGTCCTCTTCGCCGATCGAGAGCAGGCCGACCCGCGGATTCTCGCGCCCGAGCAGGTGGCGCGCGTAGCACGAACCCATGTGCGCGAACTGGACCAGGTACTGCGGCTTGCACTCGGCGTTCGCGCCGACGTCGAGAGCGATCGTCCCGGCGCCGACATTCGGAAAGAACGCCGCCAGCGCGGGCCGCGAGACCCCCTCGAGCCGGCCGAGCCCCAACAGCGCCGTCGCCACGACCGCCCCCGTGTTGCCGGCGCTGAAGATGGCGTCGAGCTTCTGGTCCTTGTGCAGTTGCGTCAGAACCCCGAGGGAGGTGCCGCTCTTGCGCGCGGCCACCATGGCCTTGGCGCCCATCTCGACCTTCTCGGCGGCGTGCACGACCTCGATCGGTAACGACTCCGCCCGCGCACGCCTGAGCGCAGCGCGGATTTCGGATTCGTCGCCGACGAGCGTCAGCCGCAGGCGCCCGGGCCTCTCGCGCAGCGCGAGCGCCGCGCCCTCGGCCACGGGTCCGGGGCCGAAGTCGCCTCCCATCGCATCAATCCCGATGCGCGGGACGGTGGACATGGTCGAGATTCCGCCGCCTACTGCTCGCGCGGCGCGATGATCTCTTCGCCCTTGTAGTAGCCACAGCTCGGGCAAATGTGATGCGGCAAACGCGGACCGCCGCAGTGGCTGCAGACGTTGGGCTGATACGTCTTCAGCTTCCATCCGGTCCGGCGCTTCTTGCCGCGCGTGTGCGAGTGTCTCCGCTTGGGAACCGCCATCGTGTTCGTCCTCCAGTGAATCGTGGCCCTGCCCGCACCGTGACGTCAGACCGCACACCCGCACGGCCCGTCATTCAGGTCGGCGCCGCACTTCCGGCACAGCCCCGGGCAATCCTCCCGGCAATGGGGAGAGATGGGTAACTCGAGCAGCAGCAGTTCCCGCACGGCATCGCACAGGTCCAGCCGTCGCCCGTCGTGGAACGACATGTAGTTGTCGCGCTCGAGCGCTTCCTGCTCGGCGCGTTTGGCTGCAGTGGACCGCTCCGCGAACACGGTGAGATCGCCGGAAACCTCGAGGTCAAACGCACGCAGACAGCGGACGCACTCGAGGCGGGCCGACGAAGTCACGCTGCCGCGAACCGACACGCGATCGCCGGACTTTTCGACGCGGAGATCCGCCCGGATACCACCGGGCCAATCAGCGTCCACCAGTCCGACCTCATGGGCCGGCTCTTCGACCTCCACCCGGTTCAACGTGGGCTTCAGGGTCGCGAGGTCGATGATGAAATCGGTCATTATGGAATGAGCCGGCCTGCTGGCCAGCTCCCTTAACCGCAGCAAGCTAGCACAGCCGTTGGGATTGAGTCCAGCTTTCGGGCTGGCGGCTGCCACGCCGCCGTCGTGTGCCCTGCACTGCCGGCGCCGGCCAAGCCGACCGCGGCAGGGTCCCGCGCCGGGGCCCGGCGGCACAGTTCCAGCACAAGATCATGCAGCAAATCATGTTGCGAGTGTGATTCACGCCGCGTCAGGAGGCATCCGATGGGGACCGCGCCCCGGGAACGCCGTCAGTCTGGTGCTGGCGGAGTCGAGACCGGCCTCACCCGAGACACGGGCGGCCGGTCCCGGGACTCCCGGAACCGGCCGCGACGGTCTGGGCTGTCGTCGTCAGTGCGACAGGGCCGCCACCCCGAAGAACAGCTTCACCTCGCGCTCGGCGCTCGGGAGGCTGTCGGAGGCGTGGACGGAGTTCGC
>CAIXRL010000654.1 GCA_903921835.1 Candidatus Eiseniibacteriota bacterium
ATCGCCTTCAGCACCACCGCGAGCCAGCACGTCGCGACCGTGGGAACCACGCCCCACAATCTCGCTCCCAACCAGGCCGGCATCGCCTGCCCGGCCTCACTGGGCCTGCAGAGCCTGCGGCTGTCGCCCGACTCCGTGGCCGCCGGCGCCCCCTCGACCGGGATCCTCACGCTGAGCGGGCCGGCGGGCGCGGGCGGTGCCGTGGTGGCCATCACGTACGCGCCGTCGGACGCGGCGGGCGGGCCCGCGAGCGTGCTGGTCCCCGCGGGCCACACGGGGGCGAGCTTCGCCGTCACCACTACGACGGTGCAGGTGCTGACGCCGGTCACGGTGAGCGGGACGCTGGCGGCGACCAGCAGGCAGGACATCCTGTACGTCGTCCCGCCCCCGATCGAGCTGAACGCCTTCACGGTGTCGCCCGGCGAGGTGCTCGGCGGCACCTCGCCCACCGCCACGGTGTCGCTCACGGCAGGAGCGCCGGCCGGCGGCGCCACCGTGACGTTCACGAGCAGCAATCCCGCTGCGGCGACCATCGACTCGAGCGTCACCCTGCCCGAGGGCTTCGACGCCGCGACCCCGACGGTCACGACCGTTTCGGTGGAGGTCCCGGACTCCACGATCTTCACGGCCTCCTATCACGGGCGGAACCGGACGCAGAAGCTGGTCGTGCGTCCCGTCGCGCTGAAGCAGATGCGGCTGTCGGAACACTGCGTGACCGGAGGTGACTCGCTCTACGCCCAGGTCGATCTCGACGGTCCCGCCGGTCCGGCCGGTGCGCTGATCACGCTCACCTGCGACCAGGCGGCGGGGTTGATACCGGCCAGCCTCGTGATCCCGGCAGGAGCCAGCTACGCGCTGTTCGGGATCGGGACCAGCCCGGTCGCGTCCCAGGTCGTCGCCGCCATCACGGCCCACTTCCGCGGTGCCACGGTGGGCGAGGTGTTCACCGTGTTCGACCACGTGGACGTCGAGGTCCGCGACCTGGGTACGCTCTTCGGGTTCTTCGACAACCGGGTGAATGGTGGCGGCTACTACGGCTCCTACAGCGAAGGGCGCGGGCTCAACAACCTGGGCGAGGTCTTCGGGTTGTCGGAGTCCCCGGCGAAGTACAACGGGGCGTTCCGGTGGAAGCTCGGCGCGATCGCGGACCTGGGCCTGCTCACGCCCAACGACTTCGTGTCCATGCCGCACGCGATCAATGACGCCGGCGTCCTCGTGGGCGAAGTCGACCAGGTGGGTTGCGTCTACGCCTCCGGGATCGCGACGGACATTCCACTGGTGGACGGACCGGCCTACGACGTCAACCAGGCCGGCCACATCGTCGGCGGCCCCGGCAGCCTGGGTGAAGCGTGGCTCTACGACGGGGCCGCGACGAGCCTCGGCATGCTGGCCGGGAGCCGGTGGAGCACCGCGCTCGCGGTGAACGACAGCGACGTGGTGGTGGGCACCGTGATGGACTCGCTGTACGTCGAGCATCCGTTCCGCTGGACCGCGGCGACCGGCATGGTCGCGCTGCCCGTTCCCCCCGGCACCACCTACGGCTACGCCCTCGACATCAACAACTCCGGCATCATCGTCGGCTACTGCCAGATCGGCTTCTACGAGCACGCGATCGCCTGGCAGGACACCGCGATCACCCGGGTGGAGGGGCAGGGGACGCGATACCTGGGAGTGAACAACACGGGGCTCACGCTGGGCACCGTGGCCGGGCGGCCGACCATCTGGAACGGCACGACGCCGTACCTCATCGAAAACTCGCTGCAGGGCAGCTGCGGGACGAAGCTCCTCAAGGCCGCGGCCGTGAACGACGCCGGCCAGATCGCGGGAACGGCGCGCGTGGGCTCTTCCACGGACGACATCTCGCACGCCGTGCTGCTCACGTCGAAGTCCACGGCTCCCTGGATGCAGGGCCTCACCGCGGTGGAAGCGAGCGGCACCGTAGTCGCCGCGGAACCCACGCGCGTGACGCTGCTGTGGGAGACGCGCGAGATCGTGCTGGATCGCGCGCAGGTCGAGCGCAGGGAAGCCGACGGTGGCTGGGTGCACGCCGGCGTGCCCCGGGTGAGCGGCAGCAGCCAGCTCACGTTCGTGGACGTGGGCCTCACGCCCGAGCGCGAGTATGCGTATCGCCTCGCCGTGCTCGACGGCGGTACCACGCGGTACGTGGGCCCGATCACCGTGCGCACGCCGCACCCGCTGTCGTTCGCGATCCAGGGCTTCCGGCCGAACCCGGCGCGAGCCGGGGAGGTGACCCTTGCGTTCTCCCTGCCCGTGGAGGGGGACGCCGTGGTCGAGGTATTCGACGTCCACGGCCGCCGTTGCATCAGCCGCCACGCCCGCGGCCTCATCGCGGGTGCCCAGGAGTTGCGACTCCCCGAGGCGGGATCCATGGCATCGGGACTTTACTTCGTGAGGCTGTCGCAGGCAGGCCACTCCGGGACCGCAAGGTTGGTGATCGTTCGATAACGCCTGCGAGACCGTGAAACGATGCTCCGGCGTCCCGGCCGAATCGGGCGCCGGGGCGTCGCTGTTGCCGCCGGGCGAATGCATGGCGAATGCGCGGCGAATGCGCGGCGCCCGCTTCACGCTCCGGAGGTGGTAGAGTGCGGCGCAGTTGTTCACGGCTCCAGCTACCCCGAACCTCAGGCGGTGGTCCATGGGCGACAAGTCTCCGAAGGCGAACGAGCGGCAGAAGAAGCAGGCGGTGACGGAGAAGAACCAGCAGAAGGCCGCCGCGTTCACCAAGGCGCATCCGGCCCAGCAGGCGTTGCCGGTCAAGAAGGGCAAGTAGCGCATCGCCCTTCGGCGCCGATCGCGGTCGCGTGACCGGTTCGTCCGGTCCGCGCGACCGCGATTCGCTGTTCCAGCCGCGGGATGCCAGGACCGGTTCGCGAGCGCACGGCAGGACGGCCGCGCCCGGCGATTTCGAGGTGCCGGCCCACCGGCTCGCGCCCGCAGCAGGACTTGGCTGCAAGGGCACTCTGCGGCGCCCCGCGCGCCTGGGCACCCTCGGCCACGACGATGAGCCCCGCGACTCGCGGGCCACGCCCGGGCGCGAGGCGCCGGCGCTCTCCGAACGACTGGCACCGCGCGCCGGGCCGGTGACGGGCGCAGCGGCAGGGTGATCGCGCCGGGGCCAGCGGTCCTCACATTGTTTCCGCAACCGCCGCCGAAGCCGGTACTGTGCCTTCTGGAGGGTCAGCGTGAAGATCGATTCGGTGGAGTTCGTGCTGAGTGCGGGCAACAACGGGGAGTGCCCCGACGAGATGCGCCCCGAAATCGCCATGTCCGGGAGATCGAACGTCGGCAAGTCGTCGCTCCTGAACTCGCTGTTCCGGCGCAAGGGCCTGGCGCTGGTTTCCAGCACGCCCGGCAAGACGCAGCGCCTGAACTACTTTCTCGTGAACGACGAGTTCCACGTCGTCGACCTGCCCGGCTACGGCTACGCGAAGGCCCCCGGCGCCGTGCGCAACCAGTGGGGCCAGATGATGCAGGAGTACCTGCGCACGCGCCGCCAGCTGGTGGCGGTCGTGCAGCTGGTGGACTCGCGCCACCTGCCCTCGCGCGAGGACCGCGAGATGGTGCAGTGGCTGCGCGAGGAGTCGCTGCCGTTCTGCCTGGTCGCGACCAAGATGGACAAGCTGGGCACCAGCGCGGGGCAACTCGCGCTGAAGGCCATCCGCAAGGCGCTGGAGCTGCCCGAGGCGCAGCCGCTGTTGCCCTATTCGAGCAAGACGGGCGCGGGCCGCGTCGAGCTGCTGATGTGGATGGGACGGGCGCTCGAGGCGGCGACGGAAGCCTGACGGGCGCACGGGGCCCGGCGGAGCGATCCTCCGCCGCTGCTGTTCGTTCGATCCACGGGGTCCCGGTTCGTGGGGTGGGCTCTTGCCGATCGAAGCTGCGCTTCTAGCCCGGAGTATTCATGAACCGCCAGCCGAGAGTGCGGGATGTGCGTCAGCAGCAAGAAGATCGGCCGGCCGGACCCACCTTCGGTGGGTACCCCGGAACCGTGTTGTGGACACGATGAGGACAGCGG
>CAIXRL010000655.1 GCA_903921835.1 Candidatus Eiseniibacteriota bacterium
CGCCGCCGTCTCGCGCCCGGCCCCGCTCGCGCGCCTCGGCGCGCGCGGCGTGATCCCGCAGCAGCGCGAGCCGAGCGAGCGAGTCCTCGCGGTCCGACGCATCGCGGCGCCACGGGAGGTCGGCCATGAGCCCGACGTGGCCGAACCACACCCGCTGCGGTGCGTCCTCCCGGCCGTCGTTCCCGCCGGGGTTCACGGCGTAGAGCGGCACGGCGGTCAGCAGGAGCGGGAAGCTCATGCTCATGCGGGCCAGCACGAGCACGGGTATGTCCGCGGGGCCCGGCAGCGCGTGGTAGCCGGCGGGAACGGATTGGGCGGGCCGCGTGGCCTCGATCATGTGATCGACGACGGACGTGGGGAAGAGCCGGCGCATGTCGTCTTCCCGGAACAGGAACAGCCCCTCGTCGCCGGACGGAAGCACGAGCGACCGCCCCGGCGCAGGGCTGGTGGCGACCAGGCGCAGTTCGATCCCGGCGTCGGCGGCGCTGCCCTCGGCGAGTCTCGCGCGCTTGGCGCGCAACGCCCCCACGGTGAGCGGCGGCCCGGCCGCGGGAAGGCCCGCCAGGTCCTGAATGCTCTGGTGCAGCCAGTCCGTTAGCGCCGGCGCCGGTGAGTGCGCGTCGGGCGCTAGGCCGGTGCAGATGCCGAAGCCCTGCTGCGGCGCGACGACCGACACGAGACGCCACAGCGGCCACGCGCATGCTCCGAAACTCGCGACGTAGCTGCCGATGAACATCACCGGCAGCACGATGGCCGCCACCGTGCGCGCGAGCGGGTGGCTCGCATCGAACAGCCCGTTCGCGAGCACCACGTCCAGCGTTCCGCCCACGACGCACCCGAGCACGGTCGCGATCCAGAAGTGCCACGGCAGCGCATCGCGCAGCGCGCCCGGGATCACGACGAACACGTGGCGCACCCACGCGGGGAGCCAGCCCCACGCCCTCGCCACCATTCCCGCCGCGCCGGGGCCCGCGGGTTCCGCGCGGCCCCGGCGCTCCAGGCCGCGCAGCAGCGCGAACAGCGGGCGCGCCGCGCGCGTGGGCTGGAAGAGGTCCGGCAGATGCGTGCCGGCCGCCAGCCAGGCGTTCAGCGCGGCGAGCTTCTGGAAACCGCCGCGCTCGCGTCCGTGCTCGGCGGCGGCGGCGAGCGCGGCCGCGACGGCGCCTGACGGCGTTCCGCCAATGGAGCGGAAGCGGTGCGTGCGCGCCAGTTCGAACACCCGCGGCGGACAGGCGATGCCGCTGGCGAGGCTGCCCTGCATCACCACGTCACACTCGAGCGCGGGCGCAGCGAACGTCGTAGGCGGCAGCGTGGGAGCGGCCACAGGTTCGGGAACCTCTCTGCACGGACGAACCGCGCGCGATCGCAGGGCAGGGGGCGGAAAGGGGCGAGACCCTTGCAATCTACCGCCCGCCCGCGGCGGGCGCCACGCGCGGGTGGCGGGCGGCCTCGCTTCCGCCGCTCGCTCGCGTGGCGGCGATCCCGGAACAGCGAGGTCGTCCGGCGGCGATCGCGCCGCCGGACGACCCGTTCGGCAATGCTTCCGTTACCGGACGACCCGCGTCGTGAACCAGATCGCAGGCGGGCCGGTGACGCCGGCCTTCTCCATGGCCGCCTTCAGCTCGGGCGAGGCCGCGAAGGCCTTCGCGGCGGCCGCGGTCTTGAAGTCGTGCGACGCCGTGATGTCGTTCGGGTCGTCCGCGCCCCGGTACACCGCCTGGCCGGTCACGCCCAGCGTGCGCCGGGTGGCGTCGAAGGCGTCGTACCCCTTTCGCCACGCCGCGTAGTCGGCGGCGGTATGGCGGACGAACATGCGCACGCCGCTTGCACTGGCCGACGCGCTTCCGGCCGGGGTCGTGATCCAGACCTTGGGGGCGCCCGTGACGCCCGACTTCTCCATTGCCGCCTTCAGCTCGGGGGAGGCCACGAAGGCTCTGGCCGCCTCCACGGTCCTGAAGTCATGCGTGACGGTGATGTCGTTTGCATTGTCCACCGACCGGTACACGGCCTGCGCGGTCACGCCCAGCTTGCGCCGGGTGGCGTCGAAGCCGTCGTATGCCTTCCGCCAGGTGGTGTAGTCGGAGACGTCGTGGCGCACGAACAGCCGCACGCTGCCCGTTCCCGCCGCGAACGCCGTCGTCGCCATCCCGAGAGCCAAGACTGCCGTCAACAGCACTGCGCGCATGGTCCGTCCTTTGAAGAGGGGGGTAGCCCCTGGCGCCCGTTGGCGCCGGGACGGCGGACAGTATCAGAATGTATGTGTGTAAACACAAAATAATTCATTGCCCAACTTCGGCGCGCCAGCTGCGGCGTCGGTGGAGGCGCAGCCGGCGCGGCTACCCCTTGTCGCTCCGGCGCTGGGGCGCGGCCGGGCGCTGGCGCGTGCCGGTCGCCGCGGCGGACGCGCGCGGACG
>CAIXRL010000656.1 GCA_903921835.1 Candidatus Eiseniibacteriota bacterium
CGCGTCCGGGCGCATCCGCGAATCCGCGTGCTCGAGAACCAGCTCGCCGTGGACCTCATCCTCGACTCCCGCCTGAGCGGCCGGCGCCCCGCCTCGCCGCGCGACGCGTGCTGGGGTGCATACGTGATGGACCGGCGCTCCCAGCGCATCCGCCCGGTCAGCGCGCGCGTCACGATCCTCGCCACGGGCGGCTGCGGCAAGGTGTACCTCTACACGAGCAACCCCGACGTCGCGACGGGCGACGGGATCGCCATGGCGTACCGCGCGGGCGCGCCGGTGGAGAGCCTCGAGTTCGTGCAGTTCCACCCGACGGTGCTCCACCATCCCGCGGCGCGCACGTTCCTCATCAGCGAGGCCGTGCGCGGCGAAGGCGCCATCCTGCGCACGCTCGACGGCCAGCGGTTCATGCCGCGGTACCACAGGCTCGCCGAGCTGGCGCCGCGTGACGTGGTGGCGCGCGCCATCGACCGCGAGATGAAGCGGCGCGGCGACGCGCACGTCTGGCTCGACATCACGCACGTGCGCGCCGATCGCGTGCGGCGGCGGTTCCCGAACATCGACGCGCAGCTCCGCGCGCTCGGGATCGACATGACCCGGGATCCCGTCCCGGTCGTTCCGGCGGCGCACTACATGTGTGGGGGCGTCCAGGCGACGATCGGCGGCCGCACGGCCATCGCCGGGCTGCTGGCGATCGGGGAGGTGGCCGGCACGGGTCTGCATGGCGCCAACCGGCTCGCGAGCAACTCGCTGCTCGAGGCGCTCGTGGGGGCGCATCACGCCACGGGCGAGATCGAGGCACGGCTCGCCTCCACGCCGCGCGCCCGGCGTGCCGCCGCCTGGCAGACGCACGGCACGCGGCCGCCGCACGAGACGGTGGTGTGCGACCACAACTGGGAGACGGTGCGCCGCGTCATGTGGGACCTGGTGGGCATCGTCCGCACGGACGAGCGCCTGGCGTTCGCCGCGCGCCGGCTGGCGTTGCTGCGCGAGGAGATCGAGCGGGACTACGACCGCCTGCGGCTCTCGCCCGACCTGATCGAGTTGCGCAACATCGCGCTCGTCGGCAGCCTCATCGTGGCGTGCGCGCAGCGGCGGCGGGAGAGCCGGGGGCTGCACTACAACGCCGACCACCCCCGCCGCAGCGCCGCCTTCGGGCGGCGCGTGATGCGCTTGCGCCGGCCTCCCGCGGGCGGGGCGCCGCTTGTGCCGGGTTCTCCCGGCGACCTATAGTCGCGCGGCGATGAGTGGAGAGACGGCATTCTGGGACGCGGTGGACGCCCTCCGCGCGGAGCGCAAGGTGTACGCGCGCGAAGCGTACGGTTTCGTCGTGGCCGGCCTCACGGCCACCGTGCAGGGGTTGCCCGAGGCGCGGCGCGCCTCCCAGGAGACGCGGCACCTGTCGGGCGGTGAACTGCTCGCAGGACTCGTGAGGATCGCGCGCGAGGAGTTTGGCGCGCTGGCGCCGATGGTGTTCCGGGAATGGGGCGTGTGCGCCGGCGAGGACGTCGGTGTGATCGTGTTCGAACTCGTCGGCTGTGGCCAGTTGAGCGCAAGGCCGGAGGACACGCTGGATGATTTTCGCCTCGGCTTCGACCTGATGGGCGGTCTGGGCGCCGGCCTGCCGAACGACGGCAACCTCCCCGCGCGTCCGGCCTGAGTTCGTGACCGGCTACGCTCGTCTGCTGCGGTTCCTGGGGCCGCACCGCGTCAAGCTCGGGTTCGCGATGGCGTGCATGGTGCTCTATTCCATCACGGCCACGCTGTCGATCACGATGATCCAGCCGTTCATGCGGCTGATGTTCGCGACCGCGACGGGGACGGCGGCGGCGAGCGAACCGATCTCGCCGGTCCCGCTCGGCGGTTTCGGCTGGATCATGGGCCCCGTTCAGGCCTGGAACCACTGGCTCTTCGGCACCCGGCAGCTGGTCGGGTTCGAGCGCCTCTGCCTCGCGGTGCTGGCACTGTTCCTCCTGAAGAACCTGGCGGACTACGCCTCGTCCTATCTCAGCGTCGCCGTGGAGCAGGCGGCCATGCGCGACCTGCGCCGTGCGCTGTATGCGCACCTGCAGAAGCTCTCGCTGGGCTACTACCACGGCAAGCGCACCGGAACGTTGATCTCGCGGCTGACGAACGACGTCGAGGCGCTGCGCGAGACGCTGTCGGCGAGCATCAGCAACATCGTCAAGGACGGGCTCACGCTGGTGGGCTACGTCGGGGTGACCTTTGCAGCGTCGTGGCGCCTCGCGCTGGTGTCCATGCTGATCGTGCCACCGGCGGCGCTGGCGCTGACGTCGATCGGGCGGAAGATGCGCACGCGCTCCGGGCGCACGCAGGAGCGCATGGCCGAGATCACGAACGTGCTCCAGGAGACCATCACCGGGGCGCGCGTGGTGAAGGCGTTCGGCATGGAGCACCACGAGGCGGAGCGCTTCGGTCGTTCGAACACGGGCTACTTCGAGGCCTTCGTGCGCATGCGGCGCGTCTCGGCAGCGATGAAGCCGTTCAGCGAGTACGTCATCATCCTGGTCGCGGTGGTCATCGCCTGGACCGGCGCGCGCGACATCTTCGTGCACCACACGCTGCCCCCGGAGCGGCTGTTCCAGTTCGTGGCCGCGTTGCTCGCCACCATTTCGCCCATCAAGGCGCTGTCCGAGGTGAACGCCCGCGTCGCCACGGGCATGGGCGCCGCCGACCGCATCTTCAGCCTGCTCGACACGACGCCCGCGATCGAGGATCGCGCGGGGGCCATCGAGCTGGCGCCGCTGGCGGAGGTCATCCGCTACGAGGACGTTTCGTTCGCGTACGACACGGGCGCGCCGGTACTCAAGGGCGTGAGCTTCGACGTGCCGCGGGGCGCGGTCGTCGCCCTGGTCGGCGCCAGCGGCGCGGGCAAGAGCACGGCGCTGGACCTGCTCGCGCGATTCTACGAGCCGACGGGCGGCCGCATCACGTTCGACGGCGTCGACCTGCGCGCTGCGACCGTGCCCTCGCTCCGCCGGCAGCTGGGCATCGTCACGCAGGAGACGATCCTGTTCCACGACACCGTGCGCGCCAACATCGCCTACGGCAAGGAAGCGGCGTCGCAGGCGGAGATCGAGGCCGCGGCGCACGCGGCGCACGCGTACGACTTCATCGCGAAGCTGCCCGAGGGCTACGACACGGTGATCGGGGACCGCGGCGTGCGGCTCTCCGGCGGTGAGCGCCAGCGGCTCGCGATCGCGCGCGCGCTGCTGCGGAACCCGCCCGTGCTGCTGCTGGACGAGGCCACGTCGTCGCTCGACACCGAGAGCGAGCGGCTCGTGCAGGACGCGCTCGAGCGGCTGATGCGCGAGCGGACGGTGCTGGTGATCGCGCACCGGCTCTCGACGGTGCAGTACGCGGACCGCATCTGCGTGTTCGACGACGGCCAGATCGTCCAGTCCGGCACGCACGCGGAACTCGTGGCCCAGGACGGCGTGTACGCCCGGCTGCACGCGCTGCAGTTCCGGGACTGACGTGGCGCGCCGGGCCGTGGTCGCGCCTGCGGGCGGGTTTCGCTCGATCGCGGTGCTGCGGCTGTCCTCGCTCGGGGACGTCGTACTCACGCTGCCCGTCGTGCGCGCGCTGCGTGCGGCGTGGCCCGGGGCAAGACTGCACTACTGGGTGAAGGAGGAGTACGCGGACGTCGTGCGGTGCGATCCGGCCGTGGATCACGTGCGGGTGCTGGAGAGGGACGCGCGCAAGCTGGAGGATCTCGTCTCCATGAGCGCCGAACTCGAGGACTGCGATCTCATCGTCGACCTGCACGGCAGCGCGCGCACGCGGGTCCTGACCTTCCGCCAGAAGGCGCCCGTCCTGCGCTCGTCGTCCTACCGGCTGCGCCGCGCCATGCGGGTGCACGCCAGGTTCCTGGGCCCCGCCGCCGTGCCCGCAGCGCTCGCGCGCTTCGCCGGGGCGCTCGCGCCGCTCGGCCTGGCGGTGGCGGGCGCGCCGCATGTGACCGCGGGCGATGCGGCTGAGGCGTGGGCGGAGGCGTGGCTCGCCGCGTGGGCGCCCGCCGCCGTTCCGCTGGCGTTCTGCCCCGGCGCGCTGCACGCGACCAAGCGCTGGCCGGAGGAACGCTGGTGCGAGCTCGACGCGCTGCTCGCCTCCGGCGGCCGCCCGCGCATCGTATTCACGACGCCCGCCGAGCGCCGCGCGCTCCCGGCGCTCGCCGCCCGCATCGTCGCCGACCCGGCTGCGCGCTGGGTCACCGAGCCGCTGCCGCGCGTGGCGGCGCTGTTGTCCCGCTGCGCTGCGGCGGTGACGCACGACAGCGGGCTCATGCACCTCGCGGCCGCCCGGGGCCTGCGGGTCGTGGCGCTGTTCGGCAGCACGTCGCCGGCTCTGGGCTTCGCGCCGGCGGGCGAGGGGCACGTCGTGCTGTGCCGCAACGAACCGTGCCAGCCCTGCACGCTGCACGGGCGCGAGTCCTGCCCGCGCGGCCACTTCCGCTGCATGACCCGCATCTCGGCGGCCGAGGTCGCCGCGGCCGTGACGGCGATCGCGGGGCGCTGACGAAGCGCTGACGCCGCGTTTGGCGGGCGTCCCGGGTCCGCGCTAGACTGCCACACTTCCGAGTCCGGCCGCGGCCCGCGCCCCCGGCGCGCGACGCACTTCCACGGAGACCCATCGTGAGCGAGTCCCTGCCCCGCAAGCAGTTCGTCGAGGACCTGACCGACCAGACGGACGATTTTTCGCGCTGGTACAACGAGGTCGTGCGCAAGGCGCAGCTGGCGGACTACTCACCCGTGCGCGGCTCGATGGTGATCCGGCCCTACGGCTACGGCCTGTGGGAGAACATGCAGCGCCTGCTGGACCGGCGGATCAAGGACACCGGCCACCAGAACGCCTACTTCCCGCTGCTGATCCCCGAGTCGCTGCTCAAGCTGGAAGCCGATCACGTCGAGGGCTTCGCGCCCGAGTGCGCATGGGTGACCGAGGGCGGCAGCGAGAAGCTCGAGGAGCGCTATGCGATCCGGCCCACGAGCGAGGCGATCATCGGGCACATGTACTCGCGCTGGATCGAGTCGTACCGGGACCTGCCGGTGCTGATCAACCAGTGGGCGAACGTCATGCGCTGGGAGAAGGTCACGCGCCTGTTCCTGCGGACCGCCGAGTTCCTCTGGCAGGAGGGGCACACCGCGCATGCGAACGAGCCCGAGTGCCTGGAGGAAGTGCTGCGCATGCTCGAGGTCTACCGTGACTTCGTCGAGAACGAGCTGGCCATCCCGGTGTACGCGGGGAAGAAGAGCGATTCGGAGCGCTTCGCCGGCGCGCAGGACACGTACTCGATCGAGGCGCTGATGCGCGACGGCAAGGCGCTGCAGGCCGGCACGTCGCACCATCTCGGCCAGCACTTCGCGCGCGTTTTCGACATCACCTACCAGGACGAACAGGGCAGGCGGCAGTTCGTCTGGCAGACGTCTTGGGGTGTTTCGACGCGACTCGTGGGCGCGATCGTGATGACGCACGGCGACGACCAGGGGCTGCGCCTGCCGCCGAACGTGGCGCCCATCCAGGCGGTCGTCGTGCCGATCTGGCGCAAGGACGCGGACCGGGCGGCGGTGTCCGAGTTCGTGGCGAAGGTGAAGCAGGCGATCGGCGGGGTCGTGCGCCTGCACGTGGACGACCGCGACCAGTACACGCCGGGCTGGAAGTACAACGAGTACGAGATGCGTGGCGTCCCGGTGCGCCTGGAGATCGGCCCCAAGGACGTCGCGAACAACGCCGTGATGAGCGTGCGGCGCGACACGCGCATCAAGGAATCCATTCCCTTCGACCAGCTCGCGCAGCGCCTGCCGGCGCTGCTGGCGGACATCCAGCGCACGCTGTTCGAGCAGGCGAAGACCTTCCGCGACGACAGCACGGTGCTGGCGGGCTCCAAGGAGGAAGTGATCGCCCACTTCGCCGCGGAGAAGCGCGGGCTGGTCGCGGTGGCGTGGGACGGTTCCGCGGCGTTCGAGGCGGAGGTGAAGGAGGCCTGCGGCGCGACGCTGCGCTGCATGCCGATCGACCTGTCCCGCTTCGGCTCGCTGGAGAAGCCGGGCCACCGGGTCGCGCTCTTCGCCCGGGCGTATTGACCGGGGGCGCGGTGCGGGACGGCATGCCGGCGCCGGGCTCGGCGGGGCGCGTGCTGGTGCGCCTGCCGAACTGGCTGGGCGACGCGCTCATGGCGCGTCCGTTCCTCGCCGCGCTGCGCGCCGCCGCGCCGCGCGCGCGCGTCACGGCCGTCGGGCCGCCGGC